>SHWE01000050.1 GCA_009693985.1 Alphaproteobacteria bacterium
CGCACCTGACGGGCACTGCCCGCGCGGTGATGATGCTGGCCTCGCGCGACGTCGAGCCCCCCTTGCGGGTCGTGCCCTTCACCATCCACATGGCGTTGTCGGAAATCTTCCGCCATCTCGATGCCGATTCCATCGCCGCGACGGCGTCGATTATCCTCGACGCGCTCGCCCGCGATTTCGGCATTGCCAATCCGCGCCTTGCCGTCGCCGGGCTCAATCCGCATGCGGGTGAAGACGGCACCATGGGCCGCGAGGACATCGATATCCTTGCCCCGGCTATCGCTTCGTTGCGCGCCAAGGGGTTCAATGTGACGGGGCCGCTTTCCGCCGACACGCTGTTCCACGACGATGCGCGGGCGCGCTATGACGCGGCGCTCTGCATGTATCACGACCAGGCGCTGATCCCGATCAAGACGCTGGCCTTCTGGACCGGCGTCAACGTGACCTTGGGATTACCGATCGTGCGCACCTCGCCCGACCACGGAACCGCGCTCGCCATTGCCGGCCAGGGCGTCGCCGATGCGGCGAGCATGATCGCCGCCATCCGCACGGCGGGCGAAATCGCCGACCGGCGCGGGTTGTGAGCCAACCCACCGACGGTTTGCCGCCCTTGCGCGCCGTGATCGCGGCGCACGGGCTCGCGGCGAAGAAGAGCCTCGGCCAGAATTTCATCCTCGATCTCAATCTTACGCGGCGGATCGCGCGCGAGGCGCGCGTCGCGGGTGCGAACGTGTACGAGGTAGGACCGGGGCCCGGCGGCCTGACGCGGTCGCTGCTGGCGGAAGGTGCCGCGCGAGTGATCGCGGTCGAACGCGACGCGCGGGCGATTCCGGCGCTGGAGGACATCGCGGCTTTCTTTTCCGGACGGCTCGAAATCATCGAAGGCGATGCGCTTGCCATCGACGAGGCGGACACGCTCGCCGCGCGCGGCGTGACTCTTCCCGTGCCCGTGGTTGCGAACCTTCCCTTCAATGTCGGCACCGCGCTGCTGATCAAATGGTTAGCTGCGGAATCCTGGCCGCCCTGGTGGTCCAGTCTGACGCTGATGTTTCAGAAGGAAGTGGCGCAGCGGATTTGCGCGAAGCCCGGCAGCGCCGCCTATGGCCGCCTGTCCGTGCTGGCGCAATGGCGGACGCGCCCGCGTATCCTGTTCGATGTTTCGTCTCGCGCTTTCGTGCCGCCGCCGAAAGTGACCTCGGCGGTCTTGCGCATCGAACCCCTCCCCGTGCCCGTCTGCGAGGCGACGCTTTCGGATTTGGAAGCGGTGACGGCGGCGGGTTTCGGCCAGCGCCGCAAAATGCTGAGGGGGAGCCTGAAGACGCTGACGCCTCATGCCGATGAACTGCTTGAAGCCGCCGGCATCGAAGGAACGCGGCGGCCCGAGGAGCTCGATCTGGCGCAATTCTGCGCGCTCGCCCGCGCCTATGCGGCAATGCGCAAAGACTGATGGGCCAACTCTACGACAGCATCGGAAATACCTACGCCCAATACCGGCGGCCCGACCCGCGCATCGCTTCCATGATCGACGCGGCCCTGGGCGGCGCACGGAGCGTCGTCAATGTCGGCGCGGGCACGGGCTCGTATGAACCGGCGGATCGGTTTGTCGTGGCGGTCGAGCCGTCGGAAACGATGATCCGCCAGCGGCCTGCGGGCGCGGCCCCCGCTTTGCGCGCTTCGGCGATGGACCTTCCCTTCGCGGACGGCACCTTCGATGCAGCCCTCGCGGTCTTCACCGTGCATCACTGGCCCGATCAATTGCGCGGTTTGCGCGAGATGGCGCGCGTGGCGGCACGCTGCGTCATCTTCACCTGGGAACCCTCGACATCGTCGTCATGGCTGACGCGGGATTATTTTCCCGAAATCCTCACCCATGACCGCAACGCTTTTCCTCTGATCGCGCCGCTCTACGGCCAGGCCTTCGCGAAATTGGAAATCGTGCCTGTGCCGGTTCCGCACGATTGCAGCGATGGGTTTTTGGAAAGCTATTGGCGCCGCCCGGGAATGTATTTGGATCCCGGCGCGCGCGCGGCGATTTCGCCGTTCGCCAAGGGTCTCGCGAAGACCGAGGCGGGCCTGACGCGACTGCGCCACGACCTCGATAACGGGACGTGGCGCGCGCGTAACGGACATCTTCTCGAACGAACCGAACTCGATCTCGGTTATCGCCTGGTCATCGGCGAGCGCTAATCTAGATCGCCGGCGGAAGGGGCTTCACGCCTTCGGCCGTGTTCATGATCAGGAACCGCGATTGCGTATTGCATTCGCCATCGCGGCACATGATGGCCCAGCCATAAGAGATGTAGTCGAAGACATACATGCTCATCGACTTGCCATTCATCGTCGTGACGTCGAGCCGATAACCGGCAGGCTTGCCGTCGCGCGGATCGAAGCCGGCGTGATACGCCTCATAGGCTTTGTCGAAATCCTCGCCACTGGCGCGCACCGCTTCGATCTTAGTGAAATACGAGATGTTCCCGCCACCCATGGAGGCCGGATCCACTTCACCGGAAATACGCGACGAGATCGCGACGAAGGCGCGCTCTTCCGGGTCGAACCACACCCAGCCATCCTTGCCGGTGATCACCTGCCCCTGCGGCGTACAAAGGACCTGAGCCCATTTGCCGAGCGGCGCCGGAATCGCGATCGCGGCCTCTGACGTCATCTCCGAGCAGGTGTTTTCATCGGCAAGGGCGGATGTCACCGAACCAGCGGCGACCAACGGAAGACACAAAGCAATGGCAAGTGGCAGCGTTTTCATCGCAGCTCTCCAGTCTTTTCGGCATTACTGCGCCGAGGAGATTCGACGAGCCCTACCGTTGCTGTTCAAGGAAACGTGCGACAGCGGAAATAGCTTCAAGCTGCGGCGCGACCATTTTAAGGCGGCGTCTGCTCAATTATGGCGAAAATCGGGTGACGCCGGCTAAGGCGCTTTGGCTTGCGTCAGGTCGCGCACGAAATCGACGAGGCCCGTTTGCCGTTGCCGGTTCAAACGCTCGGCCGCAACGATGGCCTTGAGCTGCTCTTGCGCTTTGCCCACATCGTCATTGAGGATGACGTAGTCATATTCCGACCAGCGGCTGATCTCATTGCTGGCTTCGGCCATGCGGCGCGCTACCACTTCGGCGCTGTCCTCGGCCCGTTCTCTCAGCCGGCGTTCCAGTTCGTCGCGCGACGGCGGCAGGATGAACACACGCACGAGGTCGTCTTTCGCTTTCTGGGAAAGCTGCTGCGCGCCCTGCCAATCGATATCGAAGAGGACGTCGCGCCCCCTGGCCAAAATCTTTTCGACCGGCGCCGACGGCGTGCCATAGCGATTGCCGAAAACGCTGGCGTGCTCGAGAAAGGCGCCGTCGCGCACCATCTCCTCGAAGCGTTGCGGCGTCACGAAGAAATAATCCTTGCCATCGACTTCGTTGGGGCGCTTGGCGCGCGTCGTCGCCGACACCGACATGGCGATCTGCGGATCGCTCTCCAGCAGGCGGCGCGACAGCGTGGACTTTCCCGCGCCCGAGGGCGAGGACAGCACCAGCATCAAACCGCGCCGTGCGATGGTCTGGGTCATTCGATGTTCTGTACCTGCTCGCGGAATTGGTCGATCACCGCTTTCAGCGCGAGGCCGACATGGGTGAGCTGGATGTCGGAGCTCTTGGAGCACAGCGTATTGGCTTCGCGGTTGAACTCCTGGGAGAGGAAATCGAGCTTGCGGCCGGCGGGCTCCTTGCCCGCGATCAGCGCGCGCGCCTCATGGGCATGAGCAAGGAGGCGGTCCATCTCTTCGCTCAAATCGGCGCGGGCGGCCAGCATGGCGATTTCCTGCGCCACGCGTTCTTCCGAGACATTGGCGTTGGCGCCGCCGAGCAATTCTTTCAGCTGCGCACTGATGCGGTCGCGCAATAAAGTCGGCTGCTGCGCCGCCAGCACGCGCGCTTCGCCGGTCAAACGCTCTATCTCGTCCACCTGGCGCAACAGGATGGCTTCGAGCTTGGCGCCTTCGCCGCCGCGGGCGCGCGCCAGAAGGTCGTAGGCGTTGGCCAGGCTCTCCAGCATCGCCGCATCGCGCTTCATGCGCGCTTCATCGTCCAGCACCGCGGATTCTTCCTGCATCACGACGCCTTTGAGCGCGAGCAGACCGTCGATGCGCGCCGGCGGCAAGCCGGTTTCCTCGGCGAGCTTCTTGGCGATGCGCACGGCATCGGCGAGCGCGGCGGGATCGATGCGAAAACCGCGAGACGCTTCTTCGCTGGCGGCCGTGAGCACAATTTGCAGCGAGCCCCGCTTGAAACGTTCGGTGGCCAGCGTGCGGGCGCCCGCTTCCAGCCCCTCATAACCCAAGGGCGCGCGGAAGCGGAAATCGAGCCCGCGTCCGTTGACGCTTTTCGCTTCCCAGCGCCAGCGCAAATTCGCGTGCGACCCGCGGGCATCCGCGAACCCCGTCATGCTGATAAGCGGCAGGATGCGCCTCCTTCAAGCCACGATTCAAATCCGGGCCGATCTCGGCACGATCCGCCGACTAGCGCAAGCGCGGCGTTTCGGATTGGGATGCGGCCCTGTCGCGCTCGAGCCGGCGCCACGCCGCCACGTTGCGCTCGTGCTCTTGGATCGTGTCCGCGAAGGCGTGGCCGCCGGTGCCATTGGCGACGAAGAATATCTCGTTGGACTCCGGCGGGTTCAGCACGGCGGCGATCGCGGCGCGTCCGGGATTGGCGATCGGCGTCGGCGGCAATCCGGCGATCTGATAGGTGCTGTAGGGATTGGGCGCGGCCAACTCGCTCTGCCGCAAGGGATGGCCGAGCGGCATCCCCTTGGTCAGGCCGTAAATGATCGTGGGATCGGATTCGAGCTTCATGCCGCTCTTGAGGCGATTGACGAAGACGGCGGCGATGCGCGGGCGCTCCGAAGGCACGCCGGTCTCCTTCTCCACGATGGAGGCGAGCGTGATGGCCTCTTCCTGGGTCTGAATGGGGAGCCCCTCTTTGCGCTTCGGCCACAGCTCGGCCAGCAGCGTCTCTTGCGCCCGCCGCATGCGCGAAAGCATTTCGGCCCGCGTCGTGCCCCATTCGAACAGATAGGTTTCAGGAAGGAGCTTTCCTTCGGGCACCGCGGACGCCTCGCCCTCCAACACCGGATCGGCTTTGACAATGTCGAGCGCCATGTCGGAGGTCAGCCCTTCGGCGATGGTGATGCGGTGCTCGACGACGTCGTGCCGCACCAGCCTGTCCATCGCCTCAGCCATGCTGGTATGGGCCGGGAACGCATATTCGCCGGCCTTGAGCCGGGCCTGCGCCCCGCGCCGGAGCACGCCGACGCGAAACAGAAACGCGCTGTCCACAACGCCCGCGGTTTCGAGATTTTCGGCGAGGAGGCGCACGCTGCTGCCTTGCCGGATGCGAACGGTGGTTTCCGTGGCGCCGGGTCCGGCGGCGTTGAAGTGCCCATTCTCCCACAACATCGTGCCGGCCGCCGCCGACGCCAGCACCGCGACGACGACAATCAGCGCGATGAGGGCCCGCATGGGATCTTTTCCGCCTATGCCACGGGGATCAGGATCAGCGACGCATTGGTGCCGCCGAAGCCGAAGGAATTCGACAGCACCGCCGAGATCGGACGCTTCTTGGCGACATGCGGAACGAGGTCGAGTTCGGTCGCGACGGAAGGGTTGTCGAGATTGATGGTGGGCGGCGCGATCTGATCGCGCAGCGCGAGCACGCAGAACACCGCTTCGACGGCACCCGCCGCGCCAAGCAGATGGCCGATGGCGGATTTGGTCGACGACATGGAGACCTTCCCGGCCGCGTTGCCGAACAGGCGTTCCACCGCGCGCAACTCGATCTCATCGCCGAGCGGCGTCGAGGTGCCGTGCGCGTTGATATAGTCGATGTCCGAAGGAGACATCCCTGCCCGCTTCAGCGCCATCTTCATGGCGCGGAAAGCGCCGCCGCCGTCATCGGTCGGCGCGGTGATGTGATTGGCATCGCCCGAAAGACCGTAGCCGGTGATTTCGGCATAGATCTTCGCGCCGCGCGCCTTGGCGTGTTCGTATTCTTCCAGCATCAGCATGCCGGCGCCGGCGCCCATGACGAAGCCGTCGCGATCCCTGTCATAGGGGCGCGAGGCCTTCTCGGGCGTGTCGTTGAAATTGGTGGACAGCGCGCGGCAGGCAACGAAACCGGCAATGCCGATACGGCAGATGGCCGCTTCCGCGCCGCCCGCGATCATGACGTCGGCGTCGTCGAACGCGATCAGCCGCGCCGCGTCGCCGATGGCGTGCGCGCCGCTGGAGCAGGCGGTCGCGACGGCATGGTTCGGGCCCTTATAGCCATGCGCGATGGAGATATAGCCGGAGGTGAGATTGACCAGGCGCCCGGAAATGAAGAACGGCGAGAGCTTGCGGGGGCCCTTTTCCTGCACCAGCAGCGAGGCTTGCTCGATGCCGTCGAGCCCGCCGACGCCGGAGCCCACCATGACGCCGGCGCGCTCGCGTTCGTCTTCGGTCTTAGGCATGTACCCGGAATCGGTCACCGCCTGCTGGGCCGCGGCAATCGCGTAGACGATGAACGGATCGGCCCGGCGCTGGTCCTTCGGGTCCACCCATTGATCGGCATTGAAGGTGCCGTTGGTGCCGTCGCCCCGCGGGACGTCGCAGGCGATCCGGCAGGGCATGTCGTCGACCTTGAAGCGCGTGATGGGCCCGGCGCCCGATTTACCGGCGAGCAGCCGCGACCATGATTCCTCGACGCCACACGCGAGCGGCGAGACCATACCCAATCCTGTTACGACAACGCGGCGCATTGGCGCTCTATTCGCGCGCGAACCTGTATAGATCCCGCGCGTTCCGGTCCTAGCTCTGGGCCTTTTCGATGAACTTCACGGCATCGCCGACGGTGACGATGGATTCGGCGGCGTCATCGGGAATCTCGATGCCGAATTCTTCCTCGAAGGCCATCACGAGTTCAACCGTATCGAGGCTGTCCGCGCCTAGATCTTCGATGAAGCTCGCAGCGTCGTTGACCTTCTCGCCATCCACATTGAGGTGCTCGACCACGATCTTCTTCACGCGCTCAGCGACGTCGCTCATATTCGTTTAGCCTCTTGAATTGCCCTGTGTTTGTTCTTGCCGTTTCTTGGCAGCCAGCGCAGACCGAAGAGTGCGCCGCCGAAGCCGTTGCTTCAAGGTCGCGCTTGGTATCATAAACTCACCGGCTGCGCCAAACTTAGAAATCATCGTTCTTAAACAATGCATTAGATCATCGCCATACCGCCATTAACATGAAGGGTCTGCCCCGTCACGTAGGCGGCTTCCTCAGCAGCGAGATAGGCGACCGCCGCAGCCACGTCGGGAACCGCGCCAAGCCGCCCCGCCGGCACGCGCGTCAGAATCGCCTGCTTCTGCGCATCGTTGAGCGCATCCGTCATGGCGGTGGCGATGAAACCGGGCGCCACACAATTGACCGTAATGCCCCGACTCGCGACTTCGGCGGCGATGGATTTCGTCATGCCGATAAGGCCGGCTTTCGCCGCCGCGTAATTGGCCTGGCCCGGATTGCCGGTGGTGCCGACGACCGAGGTGATGGCGATAATGCGTCCCCAGCGCTTCTTCATCATGTTGCGAAGGGCGCTGCGCGATAAGCGAAAGGCGGCCGAGAGATTGACCGCGATCACCTGATCCCACTCTTCGTCCTTCATGCGCATGGAGAGATTGTCGCGCGTGATGCCGGCATTGTTGACGAGGATGTCGATGGGCGCACCCGCGGCGGCTTCGGCCTTTTTCAACAGCTCATCGACTTCGGCGACGTTGCCGAGATTGCAGGGGACCGCGAAGGCCCGCTGGCTAAGCTTCCCGCGCAAGGCTTCGAGCGCTTCCATGCGCGTGCCGGAGAGAACGACATTGGCTCCTTGCGCATGCAAGGCTTCGGCGATGGCGCCGCCGATACCACCGGAAGCGCCCGTCACAAGCGCGGTCTTTCCAGAAAGATCGAACATAGCGGGCACCCTATAGCGTCTTGGCGAAAGCTTCGATGTCGGCGGGCGAGTCCAAGGTCACGGGCTCCAATTCCTTGTCGATGCGACGGACCATGCCGGTAAGCACCTTGTTGCCGCCGGCCTCCACCGTCATGGCGACGCCTAGCTCACGGAAGCCGGCTACCGATTCGCGCCAGCGCACGCGGGCGGTGATCTGATCGACCAGCAGCCGGCGAATCATTTCGGGTTCCGATACTTCGGCCGCCGTGACGTTGCAGACGACCGGCACGACGGGGGGGCGGATGGTGACGCCGGCAAGCGCCTCGCGCATGCGTTCCCCGGCGGGCTTCAGCAGCGGCGAATGATTGGGCGTGCTGACGGAAAGCGGGATGACGCGCTTGGCGCCCTTGGTCTTGGCGATCTCGCCCGCTTTGTCGACCGCCGCTTTCGTACCGGAAATGACGATCTGGCCCGGCGCGTTGTCATTGGCGACGACGACCACGCCCGCATCGGCAGCCTCTTTGACGGCTTCTTCGGCAGCTTCGATCTCGATGCCGATGAGGGCGGACATGCCTCCCTCGCCGACCGGCACGGCCGCCTGCATCGCCTGGCCGCGCACGCGCACGAGGCGCGCCGCATCGGCAAGCGTGAAAGCACCGGCCGCGCAGAGCGCGGAATATTCGCCGAGCGAATGACCGGCCACCAGCCTTGCGTGCTTGGCGAGGTCGAGCCCACAGTCTTTTTGCAGCACGCGCAGGATCGCCATCGAGGCCGTTAACACCGCGGGCTGGGTGTTTTCGGTAAGGACCAAATCGGAATCCGGCCCCTCCCACATCAGGCGCGATAGGCGCTGGTTCAGCGCGTCGTCCACTTCCGCGAATACGTCACGCGCGGCGGAGAATGCTTCCGCCACCGCTTTGCCCATGCCGACGGCCTGGCTGCCCTGTCCGGGAAAGATAAATGCTCTCATAGAAGCCCCTTAAATTGGGACGCGGGCAAGCGCAAGATGGCGCGGGGATTGGGAGGCTATCATGGACCTACCGGGCGCGGGCTATTTCTACACGCTGGCTCAAGTCGGCATCACCTTTTCGGGGTTCGCGGCGCTTCTGATGGCGATCCGCCAGATGCGCGCGGTGGAGATGTCGAAGTTCCATCTCTGGGTGACGCGCGCCTATGTGCAATCGGGCCTGGTGACGGCGATGCAGGCGATGCTGTCGCCCATGCTTTATGGGCTCGGCCTGTCGCTCGATATGACGTGGCGGGTGGCGAGCGTTCTTATCGCGGCGCAGTCCCTGATGCTGATCGTCGTAGTTCCGAAGCAATGGCGGGCGGCGACCAACCGGGCGGTGGAGTTCCGAGTGAAGCTCCATATGGGATGTGGGTTTCTCATGAGCATGGTGCTGCTGCTGAATGCCGCGGGCTGGCCCTTTCCGCCATCCGGCGGCGTGCTAATGCTTACGATTTCGTGGAACCTGTTCGCGTTCTTCACGCAATTCACCGAATCGGTTCGCTACTTCTTCGAGGAAGTCGCCGATTAGCGGCGCGCGAAGGCAAAGCATTTGAAGCGGCCCATCGTCAGCACCAGGATTGCGGCCAGCGCACAGGACACCGCCAACACCGCCATGCCGCCGGCATAACCGCCCGTGCGTTGCACGGCGAAGCCGACCGCATAGGGACCCAACATGCCGCCGAGATTGCCGACCGCATTGATGAGCGCGATGCCGGCGGCGGCGCCCGCGCCGGAGAGGAACAAAGGCGGCATCGCCCAGAACGGCGCCAAGGTCGAACACACGCCGATGGCGGCGACAGAAAGCGCCACCAGCACGATTGCCGGCGATTGCGCCACCGCGCTGATGCCGAACGCCGCGGCGGTCAGGAGCGTCGGCAACGCCAAATGCCAGACGCGTTCCTGGCTCGCATCGCTATGCCGGCCCCAGGCGATCATCGCGACGACGGTAATCGCATAGGGGATTGCCACGACGTAGCCCGTGGCCGACGTGGAGAAGCCCATCGTATTGACGATCAGCGGCAGCCAGAAGGTCACGCCATAGAGCCCGACCACGATGCCGAAATAGATGGCGCAGAACAGAAGCACCCGAATATCGACAAGGGCCTTCCACACATCGCCGACGGGATGGTGCGAATGCGGCCTTTCGGATTCGAGCCGGGCGAGGATCGTCTCGCGCTCTTGCGGCGTCAGCCATTTCGCGTCCCGCGGCCCATCGGGAAGATAGAAGAGGACGATGATCGCGAACACCAGCGCCGGCAGCGCCTCGATCACGAACAGCCATTGCCACCCCTGAAAGCCGAGCACGCCGTCAAGATTGAGGATCGCGCTCGACAGCGGCCCGCCGATGACGGTGGCAAGGGGCACGGCGATGAAATAGCTCGCCGCATAGCGCGCTCGCACCGCCGCCGGGAACCACAGCGAGAGATAAAAGATCATGCCGGGCGCGAAACCCGCTTCGGCAAGGCCGAGCAGAAAGCGCAAGACATAGAAGCTCATCGGGGTCTGGACGAACGCCATCGCGCCCGAGATGAGGCCCCACGTCACCATGATGCGGCAGATCCAGCGCCTGGCGCCGACGCGGGCGAGAATGACATTGCTCGGCACTTCGAACAGGAAATAGCCGAGGAAGAAGATGCTGGCGCCCCAGCCGTAGATTTCCGGCGTGAAGCCGAGATCGGCGTTCATGGTCAGCGCGGCGAAACCGATATTCACGCGGTCGAGGAAGCTGATCGTGTAGAGGCAGACCATCAGCGGAATCAGCCGCCGGGCCACTTTGGCGAAGACGCGATCGCTCTCGTTCATACTGCTCGCGTTGCCCCGTTTTGCGTGCGGATGCTGTTAGCACAGTTTCTTCTTGCGCCATTGTTCCATTTCTTGGTTCCGCGAGCCGGGTGTAGGCTCCTCATGCGCGCACGCGAAAAAGACGCGCTCATTGGAGGGACCCATGGATCTGTCACGCAAATTGGCGGCCGAGTTCATCGGCACGCTGTGGCTCGTTCTCGGCGGATGCGGCGCCGCGGTGTTGGCGGCCGGCGTTGCCGATGTCGGCATCGGCTATGCGGGCGTGTCGCTCGCCTTCGGACTGACGGTCGTGACCGGGGCCTATGCGTTCGGCTCTATTTCGGGCGCGCATTTCAATCCGGCGGTGACGGTCGGCCTCTACGCCGGCGGACGCTTCCCGATGAAAGATGTCGTTCCCTATGTCTTCGCGCAATTGCTCGGCGGCATGGCGGGCGCCGCGGTGCTTTATGCCATCGCGAGCGGCGTGGACGGCTTCAACGTCGAGGCGGGTTTTGCCTCCAACGGCTATGGCGAACATTCGCCGCAGGGCTATTCGCTGCAAGCGGCGCTGATTTGCGAGATCGTGATGACGTTCATGTTCCTGATGGTCATTCTCGGCGCCACCTCGGACAACGCGCCGAAGGGTTTCGCACCGCTCGCCATCGGCCTCGCGCTGACGCTGATCCATCTGATCTCGATTCCGGTGACCAACACCTCGGTCAACCCGGCGCGCTCGGAAGCCGTCGCGATCTTCCAGGGCACCTGGGCAATCGAACAATTGTGGGCGTTCTGGGTGGCGCCGCTGATCGGCGCGGCACTCGCCGGGCTCGCGGGCCGCTGGGTGTGGGGCCGATAGGACGGTTCAGCGCGCGGCGGTTGCGCTCGTAACGGGTGCGCCCTTGCGTTGCGCCTGGGCAACCAGCGCCGCGCAATTGGCATCCTTGGCGAGACCCGCATCGACGAAGGGCAGGATCGCGGCGAGCGGCGACAGCACGACGGCGAGCCCCACGGCCAAGCCGCCCTGCACGACGGCCGTGCCGGGATCGACCCCGATTTGGGGATGGGCCAGCTTGCCGCTGATGGTGATGGGCGCGCGCAGGCGCACCAGCCGCACCTCTTTCGAATGGCCGTTCAGCTTGATGTCGATGTTCTCATTACGAAGATCGACGGTGCCCTCGCCATTCGCCGTGACGACGCCGGTGTCGAACACGAATTGCCGCGCGATCAGCACGCCGTTCTTTGCCTCGAAGTCCGCGACGCCGCAGCGCAGCTCCGTCTGCGACTGATTGTTGGTGAGGAGCAGCGCCAGGGCCCGACTGAGATTGATGCCGAGAAGCTCGGCCAGCGATTGGCGAATTTGCCCGCGCGGCACCACGACCGTGACCTGGCCGTTCGCCGTCGCCGCCGTCTTGCGTATCGAATTGCCGACACCGCGCAATTTCGCGCGCGCCGCCGCTTCCGCTTCCAGAGGCGGCTCGCCGCCGGCCGTCGTCGCCGGCATGAATTGTTCGAGGCGCAGCCCCGTTAGGCGCACATCGACGTCGCTGACGGGCACGTCTTTGCGCGCGTCGATCTGCACTTGGCCGGCGAGCTTCCCGCGCGCGAAATTGAATGAAATGGGATCGAGCCTGAGCACGCCGTCTTTCAGGGACAAATCCATTTCCGCCACTTTCAGGGGAAAATCGCGCGAATTGACCGTGTCGGCGCGGTAATGCAAATCGGCATCCATCTGGCGCAGGCGCTCGGTCTGCAACGGCGCATCGGGAAGCACGCGATTGGATGCGGCCAGCTGGGCGGCTTCGGCTTTCTGTTCGGCCGACGCCGTCTCGCCCGCGCCGGTCGAGGGCGGCGCGCCGATGATCGGCCCAAGGTCGTCGAAATCGAGCGTGTTCGAGGCGAGTTCGCCTTTCAGATAAGGCCGCATCCCGGACGCATCGACGGTGAGCTCGCCGCGAATGTCGCTGTCGCCGATTTTGCCGGCCAGTCTTTCGAAGCGCCAGAACTCGCCGTCGCGCGTCAGCTCGCCCGAAACATTGTAAGGCGGCGTGTTGGGGAGCGCGAGGCCGGTCAGATAATAGAGATCGGCCATGCTGGCGCCGGAGAAGGTCGCGACCGTCTGGAAGCCGGCGAGATCGAAGGGCCTATCCAGCGAGCCTCGCGCGTCGATGCGCGTTAAGCCGGAGCCGATCTGGGCGCGGAAATTATACGGATTGTCCGGATCGATCTCGAGCAGGGAATCGCCTTGGGCCGCCATAAAGAAAGTTTCGCGGTTGAGCTGACCCTTGCCGTCGAGCTTGAAGATGCGCTCGCCGGCCTGCGCCAATCCTTCCTCCGACGCGAAGGTGCCGGAGAAATCGAGCTTGCGCTTGCGATCGGTGAGGCCGAGCTTTCCGTCGCGGATGGCGAAATGCCGGATCGCCGGCAGGCGAAGCGGACGCGCATCCTCTGCGTCTCCGAAATGCCAATTGGCGCGGCCCGAAGCTTCGCGGAAGAGATGCAGGTCCGGTTTCTCGACCGTCAGCTCATCCAACACGACGTCCCATTGGAAAAGCCGCTTCAGATCGATGGCGATGACGAAGCGTTCGAGATTGGCGAAGGGTTGGTCCTTGGTGCCCGCATCGCGCGCGGCCCAATCGGGCTGGCCGATCACCACCGCATTGGCGACGGCGCGCGGCGTCCAGGAGAACAGCGTCACATCGAGATCGCCCGTAATGCGCACCTCGCGGTCGAGCCGCGCCGACAGATAACCTCCAACCGGGCCGCGCATGGCATTCCAATCCATGAAGGCGAGGACGAGAACCATGACGGCGATCAGGCTCGCGAAGATGCCGCCGGCCCACGCCGCGCCCCGCCGGTAGGACCGGGGCTTTGGAGGTGCCCCCGCCGCACGGCGACGCTGAAGCTTCGCGGCCATAAGGACATAGTCCCGTTTGAGCCGAGTTTTGATTTGCAACCAATTGGGCAGGTTCGGGCGCTCGCGCATGGGAATGAAAGCCCGAACCCGCCTTTAGCGTTCCCGAAAGACGCCGCGATATCGAAGGGTCGTCGCGGGATGTGAATTTCTAGCGGATAAGCCGTATGTCGACACCGACATCGATATCCCGCCAAACACGGTCGGCGGTTATCGCGGGCAAGGATTCCCGAGCGGCAAGCGCAAGACAGGCGCGATCTCCAAGCGACAATCCCGCCGAATGGGTTCGCGCCGTCATTGCGCCGGTTTCTTCCGCCAAAGCGCGGTCGAAATCCACGATTTGCAAATCCAGATACGCGATGCTTTCTCTGGCGGACTCGAGCGAAGCACCCTTGCGTATCAGAACTCCGACCGTTTCGGCCAGATTGACCGAGGAGAAAAGGAAGTCCGCGGCTTCATCGAGGATACCCTCGCTGCCCGGTTCGTTGTTGATGCAGGCGAGGACAACCGAAGAATCGAGAACGAGTCTATCCATTCTCCTTCTCCGCCTCGCGACGGCGTTCCTTGATCAGCTCATCGAGCAGACTCACGCCTTTGGGGACAAATTGGCGGATCAGCGCTTGCGCGCGACGAACGCCTGCTAACCGCGACAACAGATGGATTTCGCCATCACCCGATATGTGAACCACGATTGCATCCTCTGCCTTGAACCCGGCTTTCGTCAAAACCGCAGCGGGAATGACCGCTGCCCCATCTGCGCGTACACGGATTCTTCCTGCACTGTCCGTTTGAGGTTCTTCGGAACGCCAAGCGGGTCTGGGTTCAGCCATTTCTCCGGCTTCCCCTTTTTGTTTTCTCTCTTCGTCCACCACCACATTCCGCACAAACTGATAGCGGACTCCAACAAAGTCGGCGATCTGCCGCCGTGAGTAACCGGCGGCACTCAGGCGCCTGATCTTTTCCGACTTGCTAGGAAGGCCAAGCGTGATTTCGTCCATATGTTTCTGATTTGGCTCCATCTCTGTCTCCATTATACTGATCGTATCAGTATAATACATACTGACTGACTGTCAATAATGTAATACAGTGAAATTTATTGAACTCAAATAGCTTGTCCTAAATGAAGCCCTCCGCTATACGGCCCGCTTCTAAACCGGGTGCGGTCGCGAGGGCCTCGAATGAGGCAATGCCGGATGGTCCGGCGCTTTCGCGTTTCCACAGCGTCGGGCACGGACCTTCCCTGCCCCCCGTTCCGCACCCCAAGGAAGGAATAAAGCTCCATGGCTCTTTACGAGCACATGCTGATCGCGCGCCAGGATATCAGCGCGCAAGCGGTGGACGCGCTCGCGACCCACCTCAAAACCATCGTCGAGACCGAAGGCGGCATCGTCGAGAAGCAGGAATATTGGGGCCTGCGCACGCTGTCCTATCGCATCAAGAAGAACCGCAAGGGGCATTATGTGCTCCTGAACCTGAACGCGCCGGCCAAGGCCGTCTCCGAACTCGAGCGCCAGCTCAAGATCAACGAAGACGTGCTGCGCTACATCACGGTGCGCGTCGAAGCGTTCGAACAATCAAATTCCAGCCGCAAGCGCGAACGCGAAGGCGCGGAAGGCGAACAGCGCCGCCGCCCGCGTGAAGACGGCGCGCCCGAAACCGAAGAGACGGGAGCCGCCGTATGAGCACGCAACCGCCTCTGACACGCCGGCCGTTCTTCCGCCGCCGCAAGACCTGCCCGTTCTCCGGGCAGAACGCGCCGAAGATCGACTACAAGGACGTGAAGCTCCTGCAACGCTACATCTCGGAGCGCGGCAAGATCGTGCCCTCGCGCATCACCGCGGTCAGCTCCAAGAAGCAGCGCGAATTGTCGACGGCCATCAAGCGCGCCCGCTTCATGGCGCTGCTTCCCTACGTCGTGAAATAGGAGGCATCGATGCAAGTCGTACTCATGGAACGCGTCGAGAAGCTCGGCCAGATCGGCGACGTCGTGAAGGTGAAGGACGGATTCGCCCGCAACTATCTTCTGCCCAAGAAGAAGGCGTTGCGCGCGACCAAGGCCAACCTCGCCTTTTTCGAAACCCAGCGCGCGCAATTGGAAACGCGCAATCTGGAACACAAGAAGGAAGCCGAGAAGATCTCGGCCAAGCTCGCGGGCAAGAACTTCACGATGCTGCGCCAAGCCGGCGACCGCGGCTATCTTTACGGCTCGGTCAGCCCGCGCGACATCTCCGATGTGATCACGGCGGGCGGCTTCACCGTCCACCGCACCCAGGTGCCGCTCGACAAGGCCATCAAGTCCATCGGCCTGCACGAAGTGCATGTCGTGCTCCACCCGGAAGTCCGCGTGAGCGTCACCATCAACGTGGCGCGCACCGAGGACGAAGCCGAGCGCCAGGCGCGCGGCGAAGACGTGCTGGTGGAAGCGACCGATGAGGAAGAGGCCGCCGTCACCGCCGAAGCCCT
>SHWE01000005.1 GCA_009693985.1 Alphaproteobacteria bacterium
AGGCTCGCATGTTCGATGTCGTCAGAAAAGCGTACCGACGGGCGCCCATATAAGATACTGTTTTATATAGGTTTTATCTTTGCCGCTTGCATGCTTTTTTGGAGCACGCGGGCGACGTGGAGAGCGGTGCGGCCGGTGCCATCATGGATCTGATGACGGCATGAGGTGCCGTCGGCGACGATGATGGCATCCGCATCCGCCTTGCGCACGGCCGGAAGCAACGACAGCTCCGCCATCTTCAGCGAGATGTCGATGGTCTCTTTCTGATAGCCGAAGGCGCCCGCCATGCCGCAGCAGGAGGATTCGATCTGTTGCACGTCGAGGCCGGGCACGGTCTTCAAGACCTTCTGCACCGAGCCCATCACGTCGAACGCTTTCTGATGGCAATGGCCGTGCAGATGCGCGGTTTTCCCGATTGCGCCGAGCGCGGGCTTGAAACGGCCCGCATCGATTTCCTTGGCGAGGAATTCCTCGAACAGGAAAGAATTCATCGAGAGCAGCTTGGCGTCTTCGCCCGGCAGCACAGACAACGCCTCATCGCGGAAGGTGAAGATGCAGGACGGTTCCAGCCCGACGATGGCGACACCGCGTTTGGCGAACGGCACTAGCGCCGCCAGCGAACGCTTCAGTTCGGCGCGCGCTTCCTCGACAAGCCCCGCGGTCAAGAAAGTGCGCCCGCAACATAAGGGGCGCGCGGTGCCGTTGACCGATTTGGGCAGGTGCACGCGATAGCCGGCGCCCGTCAGCACGGCCAAAGCGGCTTCGAGATTTTCGCGCTCGTGATAGCGGTTGAAGGTGTCGGCAAAGAGCACGACCTCGGGCCCGCCGGCTGGACCGACCGCAGCTTCGCTGCGCGCGAAGGGCCGCCGCCATTTCGGCAAGGAACGCCGCGCGCTCATGCCGATGATCGGCTCGCTCAGTTTCGCCAAGCCCGGAATCTGGTCGCGTAAATTCAACAGGAAGCCGAGCTTCGAGGCCAAGGGCGCATAGCGCGGCAGATAACCGATCAGCCTATCGCGCAACGACACGCCATATTTCGCAGCGCGCGCGGCCAGCACTTCGATCTTCATCTTCGCCATGTCGACGCCGGTCGGACACTCGCGCTTGCACGCCTTGCAGGAGACGCAGAGCTTCAGCGTCTCCATCATGTCGTCGGAGGTCAGCGCGCCCTCGCCCAATTGTCCCGACAGCGCGAGCCGCAACGTATTGGCGCGGCCGCGCGTCAGATCACGTTCGTTGAAGGTGGCGCGATAGGATGGGCACATGGCGCCGCCCGAATGCTTGCGGCAGGCGCCATTGTTGTTGCACATCTCGACGGCGCCCTGGAACCCATGCGCGCCGCCCGGATATTCCGACCAATCGAGCGCCGGCTTCATGTCGGAAATCCCGTATTCCGGCCCGAAGCGCAAATAGTCGCGGTCGTCGAATTTCGGCGCGCCGACGATCTTGCCGGGGTTGAAAGCGAGGCCCGGATCGAACGTGCCCTTCACTTCGCCGAACGCGCGCACCAGCCGCGTCCCGAACATCTCCTCGTGGAATTCGGAGCGCACGATGCCGTCGCCATGCTCGCCCGAATGCGAGCCCTTGAAACGGCGCACCAGCTCGAAGGCTTCCTCGGCGATGGCGCGCATCGCTTTCAGATCCTTCTCCAGCTTCAAATTCAGCACCGGGCGCACATGCAGGCAACCGACGGACGCATGCGCGTAGAACGTGCCCTTGGTGCCGTGTTTCGCGAACACCTGGTTGAGCAGATCGGTGTATTCCGCCAGATGGATCAGCGGCACGGCGCAATCCTCGATGAAGGAGACGGGTTTCCTCTCGTCCTTCATCGACATCATGATGTTGAGGCCCGCGGCGCGCACATCGGCCATCGCGGTTTGCAGCGCCGGATCGCGCACCTCGACGACGCCACCCCATTTGCCGCCGATCTTGTCCCAGGAGAAGCCGAGATCGCCCATCATCTCGCCCAGGCGCTTCATGCGCCGCTCGTTCTCCTCGTCGCCCTCGTCGAATTCGACCATCAGCAGGCATTCGGGGTCTTCGCGGACGAATTTCGAGATCGCGTTCTGGAACATCGGAATGGCGCGCCCGAGATCGATCATCGTCTTGTCGATGGCTTCGACGGCGATAGGACCCAATGTCACCAGATGCTGCGCCGCGTTCATCGCCTCATAGAAGGCGCCGAAATGGCAGACGCCGACCGTGCGCTTGGCCCTTAGAACCGGATGCAGCCGGAGCTGAACTTGCGTCGAGAAAGCAAGCGTGCCTTCCGAGCCGACCAGAATATGGGCGAGATTGTGCTTGGCATTGCGCGGGGTCAGCGCGTCGAGATTGTAGCCGCCGACCCGGCGCTGCACTTTGGGAAAGCGTTCCTCGATCTCCTGCGCCTCGCGGGCGCCCAGCGCCAACAGTTGCCGCGCGATGGGGCGCAGCGGCGAATCCAGGGCAAGCTCGGACAGGTCGGCCGACACCTCGCCAAAATGCGCCGGCGCGCCATTCGCCAGCACCGCATCGATGGCGATCACATTGTCGCGCGTGGTGCCGTAGCGCAAAGAGCGCGTGCCGCAGGAATTGTTTCCGGTCATGCCGCCGATGGTGGCGCGGCTGGCGGTCGAGACGTCGATCGGAAACCACAGCCCGTGCGGTTTGAGATGTCGGTTCAGCTCATCGAGCACGATGCCGGGCTGCACGATGCAGGTCTTCGCGGCCGCATCCACCGACACGATTTTGTTCAAATATTTCGAGCAATCGACGACCAGGCTGTGATTGACCGTCTGGCCGCATTGCGAGGTGCCGCCGCCGCGCGGCGTAACCGCGATGCCTTCGGCCCGCGCGATGGCCATGGCCCGTTCGGCTTCGGCCACCGAGCGCGGCACGACGACGCCCAGGGGCATCATCTGGTAGGAGGACGCATCCGTGGCGTAGCGGCCACGGGTGAAGCGGTCGAACAGGACTTCGCCCGCATTTTCGGTTTTCAGACGCCGTTCCAGGCCGGGATTCGCGACGATGGTCATGGTGCTTTTATGGGGTCCTTCCGGTCTTGTGTACAAGACCCGGGCATGGGAAAGAAAAGGCCTAAAAACGCCTAGCGCGAAACAGCAAGATTCCGAGGACTTATGTCGAAGAACACCCCCCGTATTCCGGGCCGCCACTTCCTGCAAATCCCGGGTCCCGCACCCGTTCCCGACCGCATCCTGCGCGCGATGGACCGCGCCGTCATCGACCATCGCGGTCCCGAATTCCAGCAGCTTGGCAAGAGGGCGCTCGACAGCATCAAGACCGTTTTCAAGACCAAGAGCAACGTCTTCATCTATCCGTCCTCAGGGACGGGAGCGTGGGAAGCGGCGCTGACCAACAGCTTCTCGCCCGGCGACAAGATCCTGATGTACGAGACCGGCCATTTCGCCACGCTGTGGAAGAACATGGCGGTCAGAATGGGGCTCAAGCCGGAATTCATCGAATCCGACTGGCGCACCGGCGCCGACCCCGAAAAAATCGGCGAGCGCCTCCGGGCCGATAAAAATCACGAGATCAAGGCCGTCTGCGTCGTCCATAACGAGACTTCGACCGGCATCACCTCGCCGGTGCAGGACATCCGCAAAGCCATCGACGCGGCGAAACACCCCGCCCTCTTCCTCATCGACACGGTATCGGCGCTGGCCTCCATGGATTTCCGCCACGACGAATGGGGCGTCGACGTCACGGTCTGCGGCTCGCAAAAAGGCCTGATGCTGCCGCCCGGCCTCGGCTTCACCGCGGCCAGCGAGAAGGCGATCAAGAACTCCAAGAACGCCACGCTGCCCAAGAGCTTCTTCGCCTGGGACGACATGATCGGCCCCAACGCGGTCGGCTTCTTCCCCTACACGCCGGCGACCAATCTGCTCTACGGTCTCGTCGAAGCCATCGACATGCTGCACGAGGAAGGTCTCGACCGCCTGTTCGCCCGCCATAAGCGCCATGCCGAGGCGACGCGGCGCGCGGTGCGCGGATGGGGCCTCGAAATCCTCTGCACCGACCCGAAATGCTATTCGCCGGTGGTGACCGCCATCCTGATGCCGCAAGGCCACGACGCCGACCAATTCCGCAAGACTGTACTCGAAACGTTCGACATGTCGCTGGGCGCCGGCCTTTCCAAAGTTGCCGGAAAAGTGTTCCGCATCGGCCATCTCGGCGACACCAATGACCTTACAATCCTCGGCGCGCTGTCGGGCGTGGAGATGGCCCTCGAAGTCGCCGGCGTGCCGCACAAGAAGGGCGGCACCCAGGCGGCGATGGATTATCTCGCGCAGGCAGCAAAATCGCCGATGCAAAGCGCCGCAGAATAAAAGCGGAGCGATAATATTTCGGGAGGACCGGGGCAATGCAGAAAGCTTTGAAGGCAACCAACGTTGTTCTGATCCTTCTATGCGCGATGTATTTCATCACCTACATCGTGCGCCAGAACATCTCGACGGCGATCATCGAGATACGCCCGGAGTTCAACCTCTCCAACACGCAGGCGGGGTTGATCTTCTCGGCCTTCGGCTATCCCTATCTGCTGTTCCAGATCATCGGTGGCCAGGCGGCCGACCGCTTCGGGCCCCGGCTCACTTTGTTGGTGAGCGGCCTCGTCTGGGCGGGCGCCACCGTGCTCACCAGCGTCGCCTGGGATTTCTATTCGCTGTTCGTCGCCCGCGTGCTGATGGGCTTCGGCGTCGGCTGCACGCTCCCGACCGCGACGCGCGCCATGCAATACTGGGTCGAAACGCGCAACCGCGGCTATGCGCAAGGCATCACGCACGCCTTCTCGCGCCTCGGCAATGCAGTGACGCCGTTCCTGATCGTGACCCTGATGGCGCTCATCACCTGGCGCGGCTCGTTCATCGTGATCGGGCTCGCCGGCTTCGTCTGGGTGCTGGTCTGGTATTGGTATTTCCGCAACGATCCCTATGAGCACCCCAGCATCACCAAGGAAGAGCTCGCGGTCCTGCCCGCGCGGGTGGTGATCAAGCGTCCGGCGATTCCATGGGGCCCGCTGGTCTCGCGCATCTGGCCGGTGACGCTGACCTATTTCTGCTACGGCTGGTGCCTGTGGCTTTACCTGAGCTTCCTGCTCATCTTCTTCAAGGACAAGTTCGGGCTCTCGACGGGCGAGACGGCTCTGTTCGCCACCATCGTCTATACGATCGGCGCAGTCGGCAACACGATCGGCGGCGTCGTCTCGGACAAGGTGCTGCACAACACCAATAATGTACGCACCGCGCGCATCGGCACCGCCGTGTTCGGCTTCGTCGGCGCGCTTCTTTCGCTGATGCCGATCCTCTATCTCGAGGACAAGGTTCTGGTGGCGGTCTGCCTGTCGTCCGGCTTCTTCTTCGCCGAGATGATCATCGGCCCGATGTGGGCGATCCCGATGGACATCGCGCCGAAATTCTCCGGCACCGCCTCGGGGCTGATGAATTCGGGCTCGGCGCTGGCGGCGATATTGTCGCCGGTCGTCGCGGGGATCGTGACCGATGCCACCGGCGATCCGCAGATTCCCTTCGTCATTGCCATCGGTGTGTTGATGGTCGGCGCGATGAGCGCCTTCCTGATGCACCCCGAACGGCAACTCACCGATGACGCACCGCCGGCTTCGAAGCCACGCGTGGCCCCCGCGGAATAGTGCTATTGCGCGACGCGGCATGGCCGTTCGGTCATGCCGCGTTTCGCCAATTCATCCGGCGGCCAGCTTTTTCTCCACCGCGAACGGACTGAGCCCGAGCCAAATCTGCATGTTGGCGGCGAGCTGACGATCGCCGGTGACGTCCATCTTCTTGGCCTTGATCGCTTCGCGCACGGTCGTGAGGCCGATCCAAATCGCCGTCATCGAACGCAAATCCGTCGTCACATACAGATCGACGTCAAATCCCGGATCGACGGTACAGACATCGGTCTCGGCGCCAGGCGCAACGACCAGCCACCATTTGCGCAAACCCTCCGCTTGTTCGGGGTATTGAAAAAGAACGGTGCAGCGCCGTTTCGGCAGCGCACCGGCGTTGACGAACTGGCGCATGCCCCACATGAAATAGGAGACATCGAGTTTTTCCAACGCCTCGGAGGCCGCTATCCAGCGCTGGCCCCAAATTCCCATAGCGAGGATGACCGGCTTCAAGTCCCGGCCCGAACGCGTCAGATGATATTCGGACACCCCGGGGGCCGTCTCCGAAGCAATGCGCTGAACGACGCCCGCATCCTCGAGTTCTTTCAGCCGCTTCGACAGCAAGGCGGGAGACATGCGCGGCACGCCCCGCCGCAGGTCGTTGAAGCGTGTCGAGCCGGCGATCATCTCGCGCAGCACCATGACGATCCATCGCGTGCCGAGAATTTCGGAAGCCATGGCGATCGGGCAGAATTGTCCATAATTGATCTCGGTCATGGCGGCCATCCTTGTTTGCCGAAACCCTATGACGTGAATCTCTTTGCGCCTAGTTCAGTTTCTATACCGGGCTGGGTTCAGTTCCTGAACTAGCGGCGTGGCCGCGATCTCGATGAACTCTTCGCACGCATTGCGAAAAGGAGATCGACATGACAGACGCCGCCGTGACCCGCGATTTTGAATCGCCATCCGGGAAACAAACGGGAATGCGCGCGAGCGCGGTCCTCATCTGGGCGCTTATCATCGCCTGCGCCCTGGCTTTTATTTTTGCCTACGCGACGCGCTATTTCGTGCACTACGACGCCGCGACATTCGGGCCCTATTGGCCGCGGCGCGGTGCGCTTCTGCTTCATATCGGGGGCGCAATCGTCGCGCTTCTGACCGCACCATGGCAGTTCTGGAGCGGCTATCGCAGGATGCCGATGGCCGTGCATCGCTGGACCGGACGTGTTTTCGTGGCGGCGGTGGCCCTGGGCAGCGTCAGCGCGGTCTATCTGTCGCTCACGACCACCTTCGGATGGGCCTTCGGCTTGGGCACGATCGCATTGAACGTGGCGTGGGTCGCGACCACTTGCATGGCTGTTTACGCCATTCGTCATCGCCAGATCGAGCTTCATAAGCAGTGGATGATCCGCGCCTATGTGGTGACGTTCGCCTTCGTCGTCATCCGCCTGTTCAACGATGTGCTGCCGACATCGGCATTGGCCGGAAAGGACCTCGCCATCACGCTGAGCTGGGCCGGATGGGCGGTGCCGCTCCTCGCCACCGAACTGATCCTACAGGCTCGGCAAATCCACAAAACGCTGCGGCACATGCAAAGGCCGGGAGCCGTTGCATGAACCGCATTGCCTGAGAAATGACTAGGGCTGCACCACCATCAGCGTGAACGGGTAGACATAGGCTTGCAGCGTCACATACAGGCCGACGAGGCAGGCCAGCACGATCGAGTGCACGAAGACGAAGCGCAGGATCGAGCTTTCGTGCCCGAACCAGCCCGTCGCGGTGGACGCCACCACGATGGATTGCGCGTCGATCATCTTGCCCATGACGCCGCCGGAGGAATTGGCCGCCGCCATCAGGATCGGCGAGAGGCCGAGCTGTTCTGAGGTGATCCTCTGAAGGCCGCCGAACAGCACGTTCGAGGCCGTATCCGAACCCGTCAGCGCCACGCCGAGCCAGCCGAGCAACGTCCCGAAGAAGGGATAGAACACGCCCGACGCGGCGAAGGCGAGGCCCAGCGTCGCATCGACGCCGGCATAGCGCGTCAGCGTGCCGAGCGCGAGCATCGCCGAAATGGTGATCAGCGAATATTTCACCACGCCGATGGTCTCGATATAGGCGGTGACGATGCGCTTGGGCGAGAAGCCCATCAGCAGCGCGGAAATGATGGCCGTAACCAGAATCCCCGTGCCGCTATAGGAGAAGAAGTTGAAACGGAAGGCCGCCGCTTCCGGCGAAGGCATGGCGACGACGGGCGGCACGCGCTGGACCAATTGGTGCAGCCCTTCGATCGGGAAGACCGGCGCGAAAAACCCGTCGAGCAGGGCCTTCATTTCGTTGGTGCCCCAGAGGCCGAGGACGACGCAGAGGATGATCCACGGCATCCACGCCTTGGCGACTTCGGATGACGGCGCCCGCGGTCCCATCGGTTTGGGCGGCGGCATCGTGGAGGCGGAATCATCGCTGATCCGCAGCGCCGCCGATGTCCAGATCCTCGCCGGCTGCCAGACATAGAAAAAGCCGCGCAGGCACACCATGCACACCACGGCGGCGCCGATGCCGGCGAGCCAGGGATTGATGTAGTTCGAGATGGCGAATTGGGCGATGCCGAAGGTCAGGCCGCAAACCAAAGCCGCCGGCCAAATCTCCTTGGTGGCGCGCCAGCCGGCAAAGGCCCAGATCAGCCAGAACGGCATGATGACGGAGAAGACCGGCAATTGGCGGCCGACCATGGCGCCAAGCAGATAAGGGTCCAGGCCCGTGGAGGCGGCAAGGCCGACGATGGGTGTGCCCAACGCGCCGAAGGCAACCGGCGCCGTGTTGGCGATCAGCGACAGACCGGCGGCGGCGAGCGGCGAGAAGCCGAGCCCCATCAGGATGGCGCCCGTCACCGCGACGGGCGTGCCGAAGCCCGAGGCGCCCTCGAAGAAGGCCCCGAAGGCGAAAGCGATCAGCAGAAGCTGCAACCTGCGGTCGGGCGTGATGTCGCCGATCGATTGCTGCATGATCGCGAACCAGCCCTTCTCCACCGTCAGCCGGTAGAGGAAGATCACGTTCAGGATGATCCAGCCGATGGGGAAGAAGCCGGTCAGGAGCCCAAGCCCCGTCGCGCGCAAGGCCATGTCGAACGGCATGGTGAAGCCGGCAACCGCGATCAGCACGGCGACCACGAGCGAGACGACCGCCGCGATATGGACCTGGATCTTGCCCGATGCGATCAGCGCGAGCAGAAAGACCGCCGGAACCGCCGCGACGATGGTCGACAGCACCACGTTCCCAAACGGATCGTAGACTTGACTCCACATGGCTGTGCCCCCCGGCTTTCCCCTATTTGCGGCAAGTGTCTGCCTTTTCCCGCATCCTCGTAAAGGGGGTGCCCCTCGGCTTTTCCGGCAATGATTGGTAAGACGGCCCGCGATCCTTAATATTGATGCCATGCTTGATCTTCCCGCCCCCGACATGGCCGTTCTCGCGCGCCGTGGCGCTATCGTCCGGGCGCTCCGGACCATCGTGCCGGACGGCGTGATCTCCGACGAAGCGACTCTGACGGCCTATGACGGCGATGCGCTGACCGCCTATCGCCAGCGCCCGATGGTCTGCGTGCTTCCCCAAACGACGGAGCAGGTTTCGGCGCTGCTGGCCTATGCGGCCGCCGAGAACATAAGGGTGGTGCCGCGGGGCGCCGGAACCTCGCTTTCGGGGGGCTCGCTGCCGCTGGCCGACGGCATCCTTCTCGGCCTCTCGCGCATGACCAAAGTGCTCGAGGTCGATTACGAAAACCGCTGCGCCGTGGTGCAGCCGGGTGTCACCAACGCCTCCGTCACGCGGGCGGTGCAGGCGGCGGGGTTCTATTACGCGCCCGATCCGTCCAGCCAGATCGCCTGTTCCATCGGCGGCAATGTCGCGGAGAATTCCGGCGGCATCCATTGTCTGAAATATGGGCTCACCACGCAGAACCTGATGGGCGTCGAGCTGGTGCTGATCAATGGTGAGCGCATCAGGCTCGGCGGCAAACATGCGGGCGATGGCGGGCTCGATCTGCTTTCGGTCGTATGCGGCTCGGAAGGCCTGCTGGGCGTCGTGACGGAGGCGACGTTGCGCATCCTGCCCAAGGCGCAAGCGACGCGCACGCTGCTGATCGCCTATGACAGCGTCAGGAAAGCCGGCGAGACGGTCGCCGCCATCATCGCGGCGGGCATCATTCCGGCCGCGCTCGAATTCATGGACCGGCCCTGCATCGCGACGGTCGAGGCCTTCTGCGCGCCGGGCTACCCGCCGGACGCCGAAGCGATCCTGATCGCCGAAGTCGACGGCATGGATTCGGAGGCCGAAGACGAAGCGCGGCGCATCGGAAAAATCGCCAAAGCCAATGGCGCCACGTCGGTGCGCGAATGCGCAAGCGACGAGGAACGCGCCCGTGCCTGGTCTGGGCGCAAGGCCGCCTTCGGCGCGATGGGCCGGCTCACTCCGGACATGCTGTGCATGGACGGCACCATTCCGCGCAAGGCGCTTGCCGACGTGCTGGAGCGCATCGCGGAGTTCGCGATCAAATACCGGCTCGGCTGCTGCAACGTGTTCCATGCCGGCGACGGCAATCTGCATCCTCTCATCGTGTTCGACTGCATGAAGGAGGGCGAGCTTGAACGCGCCGAAGCCTTCGGCGCCGATATTTTGAAGCTCTGCGTCGAGATGGGCGGCGTCTTGACCGGCGAGCACGGCGTCGGCGTCGAAAAGAAAGCCCTAATGGGCGAGATGTTCTCGGACACCGACCTAGCGCAACAGGAACGGCTTAAATGCGCCTTCGATAGCGCCTATCTGCTGAACCCCGGCAAAGTGTTTCCCTCCCTGCACGCCTGCGTCGAGCTTGGGCACATGCATGTGCGGGACGGGCGCATGCCCTTCGCCAATCTGCCGCGGATGTAGGGCTAACGTGCAGCGAATTGCCACCGCGAGCGAAATCGGAATCGCCGACGCCGTCCGCCACGCCGCGGAGACGAAGACGCCGTTGGAGATCGTTTCGGGCGGCACCAAGCGGAAATTCGGGCGCCCCGTCGCGGCCGAAACCATGCTGGATGTCAGCGCCATTACCGGCATCGTGAAATACGAGCCGGAGGAATTGGTGATCACCGCGCGCGCCGCTACGCCGCTGGCCGAAATCGAAGCCGTGCTGGCGACGAAGAAGCAGACGCTGGGTTTCGCGCCTACCGATTGGGGACCGCTGTTCGGCGAGCCTAAGGGCAAGGCGACGCTGGCCGGCATCGTCGCGACCAATGCGAGCGGCGCGCGGCGCGTGAAGGCGGGGGCTGCGCGCGATCACGTCATCGGCTGCCGCTTCGTCAACGGGCGCGGCGAAGCGATCAAGGCCGGCGGCTTCGTCATCAAGAACGTCACCGGCTTCGATCTACCCAAGCTGATGTGTGGCGCGTTCGGCACGCTCGGCGTTCTCACCGAACTGACGTTGCGCGTGACCCCGGCGCCGCCGCGCGTATCGACGCTGGCCTTGCGCACCTCGCCGCAAGAAGGATTGCGCGCCTTGCGCGAGGCGGCGAAGCTGTCTCTCGATCCAACCGGGCTTGCCTATATTCCCGACGTCTTCGATCCGGACGAGACCGAAGGCGGCACCGGCGGCGGCCTCGCGCTCATCCGCGTCGAGGGCAGCCACGCCCCGCTCGAAGACAAGCTCGCGCGGCTGACGGCGCGTTTCGCCGGCCTCGACACCATCGTGCTCGACGACGACACGACGCGCATCCTCTTTCGCGACATCGGCGACGGAAAATTCCTGCTGAGCCGCAATTGCGACATCTGGCGGCTTTGCGTGCCGCAAAGTGACGCGCACGCGGCCGTCGAAGCCAGCGGCGCGCGCTTCTGGTATGCCGATTGGGCAGGCGGGCTGTTGTGGCTCGGCCTTCCGGCCAGTGAGGAGACGGCGACACAATTGCGCTTCATCACCAAAAAATTCGGCGGCCACGCGACGCTGATGCGCGGGGATGCGGCGGCGCGGGCGCGTCTTCCCGTGTTCGAGCCGGAAGCGCCGGCGCGCGCCACCCTCACGCGCAGCGTCAAACATGCGTTCGATCCGGAAACTATCTTCAATCCGGGTCGGATGTATAAGGACCTCTGATGCGCACCGCCTTCCGCCCGGAACAGCTTGCCGACCCGCATTTGAAAGAGGCGGAACACGCGCTGCGCACCTGCGTGCATTGCGGCTTCTGCACGGCGACCTGCCCGACCTATCTGGTCCTCGGCGACGAGCGCGATTCCCCGCGCGGCCGCATCATGCTGATCCAGAACATGCTGGAGAGCGATAGGCGTCCGACGCGCGAGACGGTGCGCCATCTCGACCGCTGCCTGTCGTGCCTGGGCTGCCGGACGACGTGTCCCTCGGGCGTCGATTATTCGGCGCTGATCGACACGGCGCGCCTGCATATCGCCAAGAATTATCGCCGCGGGCCGTTCCAGAGCCTGTTTCGTAGCGCCGTGCTTTACCTGCTGATGCGCCCGCGCCTGTTCGCCTTTGCGTCGGTGCTGGCGCGCATCTTTGCGCCCGTACTCCCCGGCAAGCTCGGCGCCATGGCGAAGAAGGCGAAACGGCGCAAGCGGCGCAAAACCAAGATGCGCTTTGTTTTGCGCACCTCGCCGGAGGCGCCGAAGGTTCTATTGCTTGAAGGCTGCGCCCAGCGCGCACTGGCGCCCGAAATCGACGAAGCCGCCGCGCGCGTTCTCGCCCGCAGGGACGTGAAGACGGAGACGGCGCCTTTGTGCTGCGGCGCGCTCGCCTATCACATGGGGAACGTCGGGATCGCCAAACGCTGCGCCAAGCGCGTCATCGAAGCCTTCGAGGACGCCAAAGCCGATGCGCTGACCATGACGGCGAGCGGCTGCGTCGCGTTCCTGAAAGATTATGGCAGCGTCTTCGCCGGCGAACCCAAATGGGTGGAGCGGGCGCAAGCCATGGCGGCCCGCGTCGAGGATTTCAGCGAGCTGGCCGATGCGCCCAAGACGCCGATCGCGGACGAGGCGGCGCGCGCATTGACCATCGCCTATCACCCGCCCTGTTCGTTACAGCACGGGCAACGCATTCATGGCCGAGGCGAACAGCTTCTCAAGGAAGCGGGATTCAACCTGGTGCCCATTCCGGACGCGCATCTGTGCTGCGGCTCGGCCGGTAGCTACAGCCTGCTGCAACCGAAAATCGCCGAGCAATTGCGCGCGAGGAAGCTTGACGCCATCCGCTCCACCGGCGCGACGATCATCGCTTCCGGGAATATCGGTTGCCTCACGCAGCTTTCGGGCGAGCTGCCGACCGCGCATATCGCCGAGCTGCTCGATTGGGCGGCCGGCGGTCCGAAGCCGATTTAGTTGTCATTCCTGGCTGAGCGTCAACAACTGGGTCCCCTTCCCTCGCATCGCGATAGCGATGCTCGCCGGGGATAACATTACTTGCAGCGCCGCAGCACGTAATTGAAAATGCCGGTGTGGATGTCGGGACGGTTGGCGTAGGCGCCTTTGGCCATGGCCTCGGCGGGATCGCCGACGAGCTTCGCTCCGCCCGCCCATTCCGCCATCATCTGCGCCTGGCAGGCCTGGTTGAGCTTGAGCGCGAGATAGACCGCTTCTTCCATGGTCGGCGCCGCGGTGACGATGCCGTGATTGCGCAGGATCAGCGCGCCGTGTTTGCCGAGCGTGCGGGCGACCGCCTTGCCGCGCTCTGGCGTGATGATGAGATCGGTCGTCTCGGAGAACACCGGCAAGCCACCCGCGAAGAAGGCGCCGTCATTCGACACCGCCTGCAAGGGCTTGCCGAGCGAGGAGAACACCACCGCATAGATCGCGTGGGTATGGACGACGGCGTGGCAATCGGGACGCGCACGCAGCACTTCGGAATGGATGAACACCTCATTGTGGCGGCCGAACGTGCCGGCCACTTTGTTGCCCTCGATATCGACGGTGATGATGTTCTCCGCCGTCATTTCCTCGAGGCCCATGCCGGCGGGCTTCATCAGGAAATGGTCGGGCGCATCCGGCAGACGCAACGAGACATGGCCGGCGACGTAATCGCCCTGCCCTTCATGCGCCAAGACGCGGCCCGCATCGGCGAGCAACGTCTTGGGGTCTTTCATCTCAGTGACGCGCCAGAGCCGAACGCGACGCCATCTCGCGCGACGCCTCCGGTGTGATCGACTTGTCGAGCACGAAGCAAGCCGCACCCGCCGCCAGCATGGGCAGCGCGCCGAGCAGGAAGATCATGTCGAGCGGAGTCTCGATGTAAATCAGGAAGCCCGCGATCATCGGGCCGATGATCGCGCCGATGCGCGCCACCGCGAAAGCGGCTCCGGTGGCGGTGGAGCGGATGAAGGTCGGATAGATCATGCTCGAGACCGCGTTCAATCCGATATTGCCGCCGAGAACCAGGATGCCCGAGGCAAGCGACATCGCCATAGTGAGGGCGACGCTCATATCGGTGACGACGCCGACCGCCGCGACCGGAAGCGCGCCGAGGATCATGACCGTGGTCATCACCGGCACGCCCTTCTTGTCGATCAGATAGCCGAAGATGAACGCGAAGGCGGCGCCGAGCTGGAACAGCGCCTGCGAGCGGGCGGCGTTGGCGAAGCCGAGCGGCTCGGTCAGCAGCGTCGTCATCCATTGCGACAGGAAGAAATGCGTGATGAAGGAGAAGCCGAGCGCGAACCACAGGAACCAGGTCATCGCCGAGCGCCCTTCGGTGAACAGATGCTTCACCGGAACGCCCGTCTTGATGGTCTCTTCGATGACGAAATTCGTTTCGGGTCCGTAATTGGCGGAAGGGCGCAATTTGCGCGCGTAGCCGAGAATGCGCGGATCGTTCGGCTTTCTCAAAACCAGATAGCGCACCGATTCAGGCAGCGACACGGACAGGATCGCCGCCACCACCAGCGCGCCGATGCCGCCGATATAGAACACCGAGCGCCAGCCATATTGGGGAATGATTTCTGCGGCCAGGATGCCGCCGCCCGACGATCCGATCGTATAGCCGAGATACATCAGCGTGATGCGCAAGCCGCGGTTCTTCGATTTCGCATAATCGGAGATCAGCGCGATCGCCATAGGCATGGCGCCGCCGACGCCGAACGCCGCGCAAAAGCGCAAAGCCGCAAGCTCGTAAAGATCGGTCGCGATCGGAATGAGCAGCGTGAAGGTGCCGAACACCAGCGCCGCCAGCACGGTCGAGGGGCGCCTGCCGATACGGTCCGCCAGCATGGAGAACACGATCGAGCCGGTCATCCAGCCGACGATGCTGATATTGAACACCGGCGTCATCAGCGCCCGCGTGATGCCCCATTCCTGAATGATGGCAGGGGCCGCGTAATTGATCGCCTGATTGTCGAAGCCGTCGGCGAGCATGACCAGACAGCACAGCAGAAAGGTCGACGTGGCGAACCAGCCCCGTTCCTGATTTTCCACGACTTCCAGGATATTCGCTCTCGTCGCCTGTGCCATTTCCCGCCTCTTCCGCTTGCCGTGCCCGGCCGTGCCCGAAGCTACACTACCGCGCCAGGGCGGGCCAAGCAGGCCAATAATAAAATGTGAGGTTCGACGGTTTGACCCCCTTGTCCCGGAAGCCTAAATTCGACGGGAGAACGGTTTGATCGGCTGATCGCGGCTTAACAGCCACGCATGATCGCCCTGAAATTCGCAACGTGGAGCATGCAATGAGGAAGTTGGTTCTGGAAACGACGGCGCCCTTCCAGGGTTTGCCGGAACTGGTCGCCTATGACGAAGGATTGTTCGAGAAGGAAGGCCTGCTGATCGAATGGGTGGATCGCGACAAGGGCGTCGAGAAGAAGACCGACACCGCGATCACCAGCCATAAGGGCGTCGATCCCTTCGCCAGTCACGGGCGGCTGCTCGAACAGGGCAAGGCCGACATGTACAACGCCTGCGAGTGGGGAAATTACTGCCGCGTGCAGGACACCGGCGTCGGCTCCCGCCAGCTCGGACGGCGCGGCATCGTGACCTATGCCGCCATCATCGTGCGCCCCGATTCTCCCGTCTACACGGCGCAGCAATTGGCGGGCCGCACCGTCGGCGTGCCGTTCTACTTCGGCACCCATTACCTCGCGCTGCATCTGCTCGAAGGGTTTCTGCCGCGCGAGATGATCAAGGTCGTCAAAGCGCCCAACGGCTCGCGCTTCCGCTTCGATTCCATGATGCGGGGCGAGATCGAGGCGACGACGCTGACCGAGCCTTACATCACGCTGGCCGAGAAAAAGGGCTGCCGCACCATCTGTTCGGCCTTCTATCACGGCACCGAGGTCGCCTCCGACAGAGTGGACGCCGAGACCTATGCCGCCTTCAATCGCGCGGTGCGTGCCGCCGTTGCGCGCATCAACGCCAACAAGAAGGCGTATCTCCATTACTTCATCGACTACCACAAGGCGAAGGATGCGGAGATCGGCACGCTGAAGCCGGAAGACATCCGCGAGGGGCGCATCGTCGTGTGCGATCCGGCGCCCATCCCGCTCGACGAGATGCAGCGCACCTATGAGTGGCTGAAAAGCTGGGGCATGTTGGAAGAGACCGCATCCCCGCTCGAGCTCGTCAATCTGCACGTCCAGAACAGCGCCCATTCGGCGGCGGGCTACCGGGCGTAAACGCTTCGCTTTTGCGTAAAGGAAAACCAGAATGCTTCGCATGAAATTGTCCGTGGCCGCCGCGTTCCTGTCTGTGTTGGCCGCGCCCGCTTTTGCCGCTCCCGCCGACGCGGTGGCGAATTTCTACCGGGGCAAGACCGTCCAGGTGCTGGTGGGTTTCGCGCCCGGCGGCGGCTACGACCTCTATGCGCGCACGCTCGCCCGCTACATGGGCAAGCACATTCCGGGCAATCCGACGCTGGTGACGCAGAACATGCCGGGCGCCGGCGGCATCAAAGCGATGAACTATCTCTACAACGTCGTCCGCAAAGACGGCACCACCATCGGAACCTTCGCGCGCGGCCTCGCCATCGAGCCGTTGCTCGGCCACGCGCAAGGCACGCAATTCGACGCGACGAAGTTCAGCTGGATCGGCAGCGTGTCGAACGAAGTCTCGATCTGCGCCTTCTGGCACACCAGCGGCATCAAGACCTGGGAGGACCTTAAGACCAAACCCAGCGTTATCGGCGCATCGGCCGCGGGCGCCGACAGCGAAATCTTCCCCGTCGTCCTGCGCAACATGTTCAAGCTGCCGATGAAGGTGGTGACCGGCTTTTCCGGCGGCGGCGCCGACATCAATCTCGGCATGGAGCGGGGCGAAGTGAACGGCCGCTGCGGCTGGTCGTGGTCGAGCCTCTTATCGCAGAGCCGCCAATTGCTCGACAGCAAGCGGATCAACATCGTGATCCAATTGGCGCTGGAGAAGCACGAGGATTTGCCCGACGTGCCGCTCATCATGGATTTGCCGACGACGCCGCAGAACAAGGCGGCGTTGCGTTTGATCGCGTCGCGCCAATCCATCGCACGGCCCTTCGCGGCGCCGCCCGGCGTTCCCGCCGAGCGCATTGCCGCGCTCAGAGCGGCTTTCGACGCCACCATGAAGGATCCGCTCTTCCTTGCCGAAGCCAAACGCCTCGATCTCGAAGTGCGTCCCGTTTCGGGCGTGGAGGTAGAAAAGCTCCTCAAGGAAATCTACGCGTCCCCGGCGGACGTCGTGAAATTGGCGTCGGAGGCCGAAAGGTCGCGTCCGTAAGGCGCGTAAGGCGACGATTTTCAGCGATTTGTCGGACCATCCTTGGCCCTTTGTTAAGGCTGAATCGTGTTGATGCGCGCGCATCGGAACGATCCCTGGCCGGGTCCAAGTGGTCATCCGCTGCCAGCCGCGCTCGCTTGGCCAGGCCGACTAGGCCGCTCGGACTTTGAGCGATCCCAACTTTTCACCTAATGCCCGTTTGATTGACACGTAAGTATGCCACCTGAGCTTCTAACGCTGTATCGACAGCGGACAAAGCGAAACGGAACTAATGGTGATTGCGGCTTGCGAACCTAAGCAATCGTAATAGCAAATCTTGTTCATGCCTGACGTTTGCTCGCCGGTCTTGAAGCACGTGTTAGCAGCCATCCGAACCGGCAGCAGCCCAACCAAAGGCAACATATGGGCGGGTCGCGGTCTCGCGCCGAAGTGGCTAAAAGCAGCCGAAAAGGCTGGTCAAAAGCGCGACACGTTCTTGGTGTGAGCAAGGCGGTTATCAGCCGTTTTTACCGAACGTCTGAAGGTTGCGAATAAATTCGATTGGTTGAGAGAGCAGTAGGTTTTAATTCTTGCGCGCATCCCAAACGAAATCCAGTTCATTCAGACGGCTGCGGCGGTCTTCGCTTAACTCGGCTTGTTGCCTTCGCTGAAAGCTAACCCACACACCCAGCCGATACCCATCTTCGGTGGTGTGAGCTTTCGGAACCATGCAGGCGCTCTAGCCGGCTTTGCGCGCCGCGCCGGCGCCGATCAATTCCACGATCCGGCTGGGCGAGATCGGCGCTTCGCTGATCTTCACGTCGAAGGGAGCAAGCGCATTCTCGACCGCGGCGATGATCGCGGCGATCGCAGGGATGGTTCCGCTTTCGCCGGCGCCCTTGACGCCGATCGGATTCAGCGGCGATGGCGTCTCCATGTGATGCAGCTCGACATGCGGCACATCGGTCGCGCCCGGCAGCAGATATTCGCCGAAATTCACGTTCAGCGGCTGCGCATTGCCGTCATAGATCATGCGCTCGAAGAGGGCATTGCCGACGCCGTGCGCGACACCGCCCTCGACCTGGCCCCGCACCACCATCGGATTGATGACATTGCCGCAATCGTGCATCACGATGTAGCGCGCGATCTTCACCTCGCCCGTTTCCACGTCCACCTCGACTTCGGCGACATGGGTGCCGTTGGAATAGGTCGATTGATCGGGCGTGAAATAGGATGTGTGCTCGATGCCGGGCGTCAGGCCGCCGGCCATCGAAACGCCCGGCATGCCCGCCGCCTTGAAGGCGAGATCGCGAAAATGCCTGCGCTTCTCGGGGGCGCCCTTCACTTGCGCGAAATGGTTGTTGAGCTCGATCTCCTCGGGCGCGACTTGCAGCATGTCGGCGGCAAGGAGCTTCAGCTTCTTGGCGACTTCGATGGAAGCCAGATGTGCCGATGAGCCCGCATTCACTGCCGTGCGCGCCGCGAAGGTGCCCATGCCGAACGCGATGGTCGCGGTGTCGCCGGTGACGACCGCGACGTCCTCATAATCGATGCCCAATTGATCGGCCGCGATCTGCGCCAGGATCGTCTTGTGCGATTGGCCGTGCGGGGTCGCGCCCGTATACAGGCTCACCTTGCCGGTGGTGGAGACGCGCACCGTCGCACCCTCATAGGGCCCGAGCCCGGTCGCCTCGACCGCGTTGCTCAGCCCCATGCCGATATAGCGGCCCTTTGCACGCGCCTCCTTCTGGCGTTGCGCAAAACCGTCATAGCCGGCCGCTTCCAGCGCCGTCGCCTGACAGGCCGGATAATCGCCGCTGTCATAGGTGACGGGCCGCCCATCGCGGAAGACGATACCGACCTTGTAGGGCATCTGCTCCGGCGTGATGAAATTGCGCCGCCGCACCTCGGCTGGATCGAGCTTCAGCTCGCGCGCGACGCGATCCATCAGCCGCTCCATCACGAAGACACCGGCGGGCCGGCCGGCGCCGCGCACCGGCGTCGTCGAAATCTTGTTGGTGAAGGCAACCACCACATCCATTTTGAAGGACGGAATCACATACGGGCCCGGCACCGTCGTCGCCGCGATCCACGGAACGGTCAGCCCCCACGGCAGATACGCGCCATCATCATGCACCATGCGGCCGCGTAGCCCGCGAATCTTTCCGTCCGCATCGGTGGCGATCTCGACGTCCCAATATTCGTCGCGCTCCTGATGGGTGGCGACGAAATTCTCGCGGCGGTCCTCGATCCATTTGACGGGGCGCCCAAGCTTCTGCGCCGCCACCGCGACCACCGGATATTCGGGATAGAGCGCGCCCTTGGGCCCGAAGCCGCCGCCGACATCGGGCGTGATCACATGCATCTGATGGTCGTTGAGGTCGAGAGCATCGAGAAGCGCGCGCTTCATGCGGTGCGAGCCTTGCGAGGAGATGTAGACGGTGAACGTCTCCGTAACATCTTCGTAGCTCGCCACTAGCCCTCGGCATTCCATGAAGAACGGCCCGCCGCGATGGGTGTGCAGGCTCTCTTTGAAGATATGCGTCGCGCCCGAGAAGGCCGTCTCATTGTCGCCATGGCTGAATTTGATGTGGGCGCAGATATTGCCTGGCGTGCCTTCATGCGCACGCGGCGCGGTCTCCGCGATGGCCGCAAGGCAATCGGAGGCAGCGGGCAAGATCTCGTAATCGACCTCGATAAGGGCGGCCGCGTCCTCGGCGATATGGCGACTGTCCGCCACCACCATCGCGACGGGTTCGCCGACATAGCAGGCCTCGATCGGCACCAGCGCCCACGGCGTGAAGAGCTGACTGATGGCAGGGTTCGGCACCAGAAGCGTGAACGGCTTCTGCGCCGGCGCGGGCAAATCCGCATGCGTGAGGACGAGATGCACGCCGGAGAGAGCGTTCGCCGCCGCGACGTCGATGCTCTTGATCCTGGCGTGCGCATGCGGGCTGCGCACGAAACACGCGTGCAGCGTGCCGGGGAGGCGAATGTCGTCAACATAACGGCCGCGCCCCGTGGTCAGCGCACGGTCTTCCAAGCGTTTGACGGGCGCGCCGAAATATTTGGGGCGGTTGGCCCCGGACGGTGCGCTGGGCGCGCTCGCCCCGCCATCGGTGATTTTTGCCGACATGGGCGATGCAATAAAGGGCCGCGCCCGCTTTGCAAAGAGCGCGGATGGCTCCATTCTCCCGGCCATGAACGAGCAATCGCGCCAAGCCGGGACCGCCATGGCCCCTCTCGACTTCCAGGAGCATCTTGCGGCGCTGGAAGCCGCCGGTTTGCTGGTGCGCGTCGACCGGCCGATCAACAAGGACACCGAGATGCACCCGCTGGTGCGCTGGCAGTTCCTCGGCGGCGTGCCCGAGGACGAACGCCGCGCCTTCCTGTTCACAAATGTTATCGATTCCAAGGGAAGGCGTTACGACATTCCGGTCGTCGTGGGCGCGCTCGCGGCCTCCCCGCGCATCTACGCCATGGGCATGGGCAAAGCGGTCGGCGACATCGGCAAGGCCTGGAACGAAGCCCTCGCCCATCCCATCCCGCCGGTGCGGGTGAACGCCGCGCCCTGCCAGGAGAGGATCATCGAAGGCGAGGATTTGAAACGGCAAGGCGGCGGACTTGCGAGCCTGCCGGTGCCGGTGTCGACGCCCGGCTTCGACTCCGCGCCCTATTTGACCGCGACGCTCTGCATCACGCGCGATCCCGAGAGCGGCGTGCAGAACATGGGCATGTATCGCGCGGCGCTGAAGGCGACCGATCGGCTCGCCGTGCGCATGGTGGCGCGGCCCGGCGGCGCCGGCGGCTATCTGCATTGGCTCAAATATCGCGAGCGAAAAGAAAAGATGCAGATCGCCATCGTGCTCGGCGGCGCGCCCATCGTCTGCTTCACCGCGCCGCAGAAATTCGCCGTCGATATGGATGAGGTGGCGGTCGCGGGCGGCGCCGCGGGCGCGCCCATCCGCATTGTCAAAGCGCGCACCGTCGATCTTGAAGTACCCGCCGACGCCGAAATCGTCATCGAAGGCACCATCGACACCGAAATCCTCGAACCCGAAGCGCCGTTCGGCGAAAGCAACGGCTATGTCGCGCTCGAAGCCTTCAACATGCCGATGCAGGTAACGGCGATCACGATGAAGAAATCGCCCGTGTTCCCGGCCATCATCAGCCAGGTGACGCCGTCGGAATCGAGCGTCATCAAGAAGGTCGCCTATGAGCCGCTGTTCCTGGCGCATTTGCGCGATCAGTTGGCGGTCAAGGGCATCAAGCGCGTCGTCATGCATGAGCGCCTGACCAATCTGCGCCCGGTGATCTTCCTGCAATTCGCGCCCCAAACGCCGCGCACCGAAGTATGGCGCGGGCTCGAGGGCGCCTCTATCCTGCAAGCCGGTTGCGGCAAGATCGTCATCGCGGTCAGCGACGACATCGATCCCGAATCCGTCGACGCCGTGCTGTGGTCGCTCGCCTATCGGTCCAATCCGATAGAAGACGTGCATCTGGTGCCCTATCACGGCAGCCTTCAGGGCGCGCAATACGGGCCGAAGAAAACCAATTCCGCGATGCTGATCGATGCGACGCTGAAAGGTCAGATGCCGCCGCTCGCGCTGCCGGCGCGCGAATTCATGGAGAACGCGAAGAAAATCTGGGAGGAGCTTGGCCTGCCCGCTCTGACCGTCGCTTCGCCGTGGCACGGCTACACGCTGGGCGACTGGACCGAGGTTTGGGATGGGTTCGCGCGCGCCGCGGCGGCCGGCGATTGGGAAAAGACCGGCGCCGAGACGTTGAAACGCGTGCGCAAGGGTTTGAAACCCGAGACGCTGGTGAGCACGGTGGAGAAAAAGGACAAGCCCTAAGCTGGCGCGCCGCGCTTCAATTCTGCATCCAGCGTTTTCTCATCGACGCCGCGTTCCAATTTCGCGATTACGATGGTGGCGAGCGCGTTACCGAGCACATTAACCGGCACGAAAGCCGACGACAGCAGCCGGTGCACGCCGAGGATCAAGCCGACGGCGGCAACGGGAATGATATTCGTCGCCGACAGCGTGGACGCGAGTATCACGATGGCCGAGCCCGCGACTCCGGCGCCGCCCTTGGACGTGAACAGCATGATCGCGAGAAGCCCCAATTGCTGGCCGAGCGTCAGATCGATTCCGACAGCCTGCGCCAGGAATACCGATACGGTCGCGAAATAAAGACAGGTGCCGTCATGGTTGAAGGCGTAGCCCGTCGGCAACACCAGCGCGACAAGCGACTCGTCCACGCCCAGCGCGCGCAGCTTCGCATTGATGCGCGGGAAGACGGACTCGCTCGAACTCGTGCCGACGACCAGAATCAATTCGGCGCCGATATAGCGCGCGAGGCGAACGAGGCTGATACCGAACCAACGCGCGATGGACCACAGCACGAGAACCACGAACAGCGCGCAGCAAATATAGAACTCCAACACCAGCTCGCCGAGCGACAATAGCGACGAGGGGCCGAATTTCCCCACCGTATAGGCAATGGCCCCGAACGCACCCAACGGCGCGAGCACCATCACGAAGCCGATCATCTTGAAGAGGATTTGCGTGATCGTCTGGATGCCGTCGATGACGGGCTTGCCCTTGGGACCGATGGCCAGCAGCGCGAAAGCGAACATCAGCGAGAAGAACAGCACCGGGATCACATCGCCATCGGCGAAGGCGCCGACCGCGCTCGACGGCACAAGATTGAGCAGGAACTCGCCGAAGCTGATGACCCTCGCCGTCTCCGTGACCGACGTCACGCTTCTGTCGGTGAAGGTCGCGGGATCGATATTCATGCCTGCGCCCGGCTGCCACAGATTGACCAGCACCAAGCCCAGGACGAGCGCGAGCGTGGTGACGATCTCGAAATAGATCAGCGCCTTGATGGCGACGCGTCCGACGCGCTTGGCTTCCCCGACGCTGGAGATGCCGTGCACCACGGTGCAGAAGATGATGGGCGCGACCAGCATGCGCACCAGCCTGATGAAGAGATCGCCGAGCGGCTTCATCGCATCGGCGCTTCCGGGCCAGATCGTGCCGACGGCGACGCCGAGCAGCATCGCGACCAGGATTTGCAAGGACAGATCGCGATAGAACGGACGTCGTACTTTGCGGGCGATGGCGGCGTCGGTCATATCAGGCTCCGGCCGCGCCGAGGATGCGGGCGGCATCGGCGAAGAGTTCTTCGGCCGAAAGCTTCCTCGGGATGAGCCCCTGGTCGAGCGCATAAGCGATGATCTGGTCCAGCGACTGGCTGACGGCGCCGATGCCGAAACGCAAGGGATCTTCGGCGCCGGTGGCAAGCTCCTTCGCCGCCGCAGGGCTTTCCTTCAGCACGCGATAGACCTCGCGCACGACATCGGGGCGCGCTTTGACGATGTCCTCGCGTAGAATCGCCAGATGATTGATCGGCACGCCGCCATGACGTGACGCCCATTTCTTTCCTTGCGCCTCGTGGTCGGGGATCAGATGCTTCAGCGGCCCCTCTTCCGCGACATCGCCGAGGATCGCCGCATCCAGCTCGCCATCGAGCAACATCTGCTTGATGATCTTGCCTTCGGGGGCGCGCTCGACGATGGGCGGGTCCTTATATTCGGCGACATGCGGATCTTCGAACGTCACCCAGACGATGGAATCGAGATCGACGCCGTAATCTTCGGCGAGGAAGCCGCGCACCCAGGCGCCCGTCGTCTGCGTGTAGGCGCGCACGCCGACGCGCTTGCCGTTCAGATCGCGGGACGTCAACGGCCCCTTGGCGGAATTGTAGAAGATCGTGTGGTGCTGGTTGCGCCCGACAATGGTGGCCGGCAACAGCACATAGGGTTTGCCGAAGATTTTCGCCTGCAAGAAGGTGACGATGGCGAGCTCGCCGAAATCATATTTGAGATCGCGCACGATCGCCTTGAACTGCGTGTTGGCGACCTTGACCTCGAAATAATCGAAATTCACCAGCGGCGATGAGACCGCGCCGCTTTTCAGCGCCTTGGTGTTCGGATGGTTTCCGAGCAGCGAATGCAAGGTGACGGGCTCGCTCATATTATTTGTCCGCCAGCGTCGGATACAGCAGTTGCGCGGTGCCTGCGAAAATCCATTCGCGGTCGCGCTCGGGCAGAAATTTCAGAACCTCTTGCGCCAAGGCCACCAGCTCGGACAACGACCTTTCCGATGCCGGATAGTTCGAGCCCCAGGCGATGCGGTTGGCGCCGAAATCGCCCACCAGCCGCCCGAAGAAGCTATCCGGCGTCGCTTTGCCCAGATGGGCGCCGAGCAGATTACGCTCCGTAACTTTCAAAAAGACATTCGGATAGGCCGCCAGACCCCAAAGAGAATCGGCGCCCGCATAGGGCGGCCCGTCTTCCTGAACCGGGCGCGCCAGATGATCCAGGATGATGCGCAATTTCGGAAAGCGCTTCAGAACATTCACCACTTGCGGAATGCCCTTCGCCGTCATCTGCAAGCAGACGGGAAGGTTCTTCGCTTCCGCCAATCCCCAGCCCGGAAAGCTGCGCTCGTCATCCAGCCAATCGGCCTGGCCCGGCATCGTGCTGCCCGTGGTGAAGAGGCGCAATCCGGTGAGGCCCTTGCTCTTCCAATGATTCATGGTCGCCACCGCGTCGGGCGCGACGATGTCGCAGGAGAACACACCGGCGAAACGCTCCGGATGCGCTTTGACCGCATCCGCGACATAGGAATTGTCGTGGCCGTAACAGGTCGAGGCCTGCACCAGCGCGGCTTTGCTGACCCCGGCCTTGTCCTGCTCCACGATCATCTGCTCGTAGGAGACAGGCCGCTCGCGCGACCAATCGGATTGATGGCCGCCGATGGGAGCGCGCGGATAAGTCTGCGTGTCGGTGGAAATGACGTGCGGGTGGATATCGATGAATTTCATAATCGAGTCAGCGTCCCTGATGCATTGATGCCGGTCAATAAACCTTAGACAGATTGGCTCACAACATCCAATTCGAACCGCTGTTTAAGCCATAGATTTTGATTAAGTACATCCTCATGGGCGACACGGTTGTAGCGCTTTCGGATTTCTTCTAGTCGTATGGCGAAAACACCGGACGACGCCCCATGAAACGCAGCACCGACCGCATCCTCACCACCCATGTCGGCAGCCTGATCCGGCCCCAGGCGCTGCTGGACCAGTTGCGCGCGCGTCAGAAGGGCGAGCCCAACGAAGAGGCCTATGAGGAGTGCCTGAAGGACAGCGTCGCCTGGGTGGTGCGCCGCCAAGCCGAAGCCGGAATCGACGTCGTCGATGACGGCGAATACGGCAAGAACATCTCCTGGGCCCAATATGCGCTGGAGCGGCTTTCCGGTTTCGAGCGCCGGCCGGTGCCGCTGGACAAAAATCCGTTCGTCGCCGGCGCCGACCGCGCCCGCTTCAGCGAATTCTACGCCGAGATGGATGCCGCCCAGCCGCCCTCGTCCGATTGGGAATCGGTCTGCGTCGGCCCGCTCACCTATACGGGTCTCGACGCGTTGAAGCGCGACATCGACGACATCAAGACCGCGCTCAAGGGTGTGAACGTAACCGAAGCGTTCCTGCCGGTGGCGGCGCCCGCCAGCGTCATCCCCGACCGCAAGAACGCCTATTACAAAAACGACGAAGAGATGTTCGAGGCGCTGGCGGCCGCGATGCGCACCGAATATCGCACCATCGCGGAATCCGGCCTGCTGCTGCAACTGGACGATGCGCGCGCCGCCGTCACCTATGACCGCATGGTGCCGCCCGCGAGCTTCGCCGATTACCGCAAATGGCTGGAGCACCAGATGGAGGTGCTGAACCACGCCATCGAAGGCATTGCCCCCGAGCGCATCCGCTATCACGTCTGCTGGGGAAGCTGGCCTGGCCCGCACACCACCGACGTGCCCTTGCAGGATATCGTCGACATTCTGATGAAGGCGAATGTCGGCGCCTTCCTGATCGAAGGCGCCAATCCGCGCCACGAGCATGAATGGACGGTGTGGGAGAATGTGAAACTGCCGGAGGACAAGGTGCTGATCCCCGGGGTCATCAGCCATGCCACCAACATCGTCGAGCATCCCGAACTGGTGGCGCAGCGCATCGTGCGTTATGCGAAGGCTCTGGGGCGCGAGAACGTGATCGCCGGAACCGATTGCGGCTTCGCGCAAGGGCCGTTCCACCGGCGCGTTCATCCTTCGATCATGTGGGCGAAATTCGAAGCGCTCGCCGAAGGCGCGAGGATCGCCAGCAAGAAATTGTGGAGTTAATGCGTCGCGACGAAGCGCGCGATGTCGTCGCGTAACGCGGCGACGTGACGAAAGCGCGGCGCCAGCGACAGGATGATCCCCATGTGGCCAGCATCGGCGTAAACGTGCTCTTCGACGTCGCTTCCGAAGCTGCCTAGCTTCACAACAAGGGCGCGCGCGGCTTCGATGGACGCGACCGTGTCTTTCCCGCCGCTCGCGAACATCATCGGTGGCCGCTTGCCGTCGATGCGTTGCACGGGCTGAAACTCGGACGGCGTACGGCCGGCGAAGACCGCATTGGCGGCGCCGCCGACGCCCGACGAGCCATAAGAACTCGCGATCCCGATGACACCGCGCAACGAGGACATATTCGCGCCCAGCCAGCGCGGATCGGCGCCCAGCATCACCGCGATATAGGCACCCGCCGAATGGCCGGCGACGAAGATGCGCGCCGGATCGCCGCCATATTGCGCCGCGATCTTCTTAAGCGCCGCGAATGCACTTGCGCCGTCTTCGAGAAAATCGGGAAAGCGCGCTTGCGGCAAAATCCGGTAATCGGGGACGGCGACGACGATGCCCTTGCTCGCGAGCGCTTCGCCGACGATGCGGTATTCGCTCTTGCGACCGGCCATGAACGCGCCGCCATAAAAGAACAAAACAACCGGCGCCGGTCCCACGAGCGCGTCGGGCACGTAGAGGTCCATGCCGTGCCGCGCGCCATCCGCGTAAGCGATGTTCCGGTGCACGCGATAGCCCCGGCGCGGCGCCAGCAGGTTGAGCATGGACGCAGGCGAGCGCCCCGCCCCGAAGAGCTGGAACAGAGATGTCAGGAATCTCAGCAAAGACACGGTTTTCGCCCAGCGGTGATTCACAAATATGGTTTGTGAATGAAAGCGGATTTAGCGAGAATGGCCCAACTCGCCACCCGAAGGACACTGGAATCATGGCCAAGCTGCGTCATATCGCGCTCATCGTCACCGACCCCGAGGCCTCCGCCCAATTCTACGAAAAGGTCTTCGACCTCAAGCGCGTCGGCTCCGCGCGCCGCGGCATCTATCTGTCCGACGGTACGCTGAACCTCGCGCTTCTGCGCGTGGAGGGTAATGAAAAGCCAGGGATCTATCATTTCGGCGCCTGGGTCGACGATCTGCCGGAAAGCGAGAGGCGCGCGACCGAGGCCGGCGGCACCTATCTCGCCGGGCGGCCGACCTCGCCGAACTCGTTCTACGAATGCAAATATCGCGATCCCGACGGCATCGTCTTCGACATGACCCATAATGGCTGGACGGGCGCCGTGAAGGACGTCGTGCCGGCGAAAGCGCCCGCCAAAGCGGACGCGTAGACATCCATGACGGACGCCGCCAATCGCGTGCTGATTATCGGCGCGGGCCCCGTCGGCCTGTGCCTCGCGCTGAAGCTCGCGCAAGACGGCGTACCGAGCACCGTCGTCGAACAATTGACCGACGCCAATTTCCTCGACCAGGTGCCGCGCGCCGGGACCAATCATCCCGCCACGCTGGAAATGTATGACGAGATCGGCCTTTACCGGAAGCTCGAGCCGCGCGGCATCATCGCGCCTTTGTTCCACTACTGGGACCGCGCCAAGAACGAGCGCATCGCCGAATTCGATCACGCGGCGCTGAAGGACGACACGCGCTTTCCCTTCGCGCTGCAATGCGAGCGCATCAAGATCGTCGAAGAAGCGCTCGCGATGGCGAAAACCAATCCGCTGATCGATGTGCTTATGGGCACGAATTTCGTCGGCTTCTCGCAGGGCAGCGACGGTGTGATCGCTTTCGTCGAGACCGCGGACGGCCAGAAAGACCGCATCGCGGCGCGCTACATCGTCAGCGCGGAAGGCGCGCGCAGCATCGTGCGCAAAGGGTGCGACATCGAATTCGAAGGTTTTACCTATTCCGACCGCACGCTCAACATTGAAGTCGCCTACGACTTCAAGCAGCACGGCTACACCGACCGCAACTACATCTCCGATCCCGACGAATGGTCGAACCTGTTCCATTGGAAAGGGCCGCCGGAGCGCTGGCGCGTCCATTTCCCGACCAAGCCGGACGAAGACGAAGCCGAGCTGACGCGCCCCGATGCGCTGCAGGCGCGGCTGCAAGGATTGCTTCCGACCGGCAAGCCTTTCAACATTGTGGGGTGCAACCTCTATACGGTGCATCAGCGCGTGGCGCGCAAGTTCCGTAGCGGACGCGCGATCCTGGCCGGCGATTCCGCGCATGTGAACAGCCCCATCGGCGGCATGGGACTGAACAGCGGCGTCCATGATGCGTTCAATCTCGCCGACAAGCTCGCCCGCATCTGGCGCGGCGAGGATGCCGACAGACTGCTCGATCTCTATGAGAGCCAGCGCCGGCACATCGCGGTCAACAGCACGCAGGCCGACACGATCCGCAACAAAAAGCTGCTGGCCGAGAAGGATCCCGCCGTGCGGCAAGCGAACCACGATTCGCTGAAGCGCCAGGCGGAAGACCCGAAGCTCGCGCGCGAATTCCTCTTACGGACGTCGCTCATCAATTCGGTGCGCGAAGCGGCGCGGATTCCGTGACCGCGGTCGAAGTTCCCGGCGTGGACGCGCGGAAAAGCCCCGTTCCGACCAACGGCAATTATATCAAGGCGGCCAAAACGCTCGCCTGCGTGGCCGTCCCGCTCGCCATCTGGTTCATGCCGCTGGGGCTCACGGCGCCGATCCGGGCGGCCTTCGCCATCTCGGCCTTCATGATCATCGCCTGGATGACGGAAGCGATGGAATACGCCGCGGCGGGGCTCGTCGGGCTGCTGCTGTTCTGGTTCTTCGGCATCGCCGAGCCGGCCGTCATCTTCAGCGGCTTCGTCAACGACACTGCCTGGTTCTATCTCGGCGCCATGCTGATCGGCGCGATGGCCACCAAATCTGGCCTGCCGCAACGGATCGCCAACGCCGTCATTGCCCGTGTCGGGGTGACCTATTCGCGGCTGCTGCTCGGCCTCATCATCATCACCTTTCTGCTCACCTTCGTCGTGCCGTCGGGCGCGGCCGTTCTTGTCATCATGGCCTCCATCGCGATGGGCGTGATGAAGCTGTTTGGCGCCGAGAAGGGCTCGAATATCGGACGCGGTCTGTTCGTCGCCATCACCTACACGACGTCGATCTTCAACAAGATGATCATCGCCGGCACCGCCTCGATCATGTCGCGCAGCATCATCGAACAGACGGGCGGCGTGCGGGTCTCCTGGGGCCTGTGGTTCGGAGCGTTCCTGCCCGTGGCCATCGTGACGATCTTCGCCGCCTGGTGGCTGACGCTGAAATTGTTCCCGCCCGAGACGAACGAGCCGCTGATGAGCGCCGCTTCTGTTCGGGCGCAATATCGAACCAAGGCCGCATGGACGCCGCTCTCGCGCAAAGCCGCCGTGCTCAGCGCTTTCGCGCTTCTCTTGTGGACGACCGATTGGGCGCATGGCGTCTCGCCTTCCATCGTCGCCTTCGGAGTCGGGTTGTTCGCGCTGCTGCCCTTCATCGACGTGCTCGACGAGAACGACTTCAAGAAGATCAATCTCCTGCCCTTCTTCTTCGTAGCCGCGGCGCTGGGCATGGGCGAGGTGCTGAAGACGACGGGCGCGCTCGCCATCCTGACCGACAGCTTCATCGGCGGCATCGAGCCATTGCTCGCGAATAAAGCCATCGCCCTGCCAGCGCTCTATTGGGGCGGCTTCTTCTATCATTTCGTCACCGCCAGCGAGATTTCCATGCTGGTGACGTCGCTGCCGGTGCTGATGGAATTAGCGCGGGCGCACGGCCTCGATCCGGTGTGGATCGGCATGATCTGGTCGTTCTCCTCAGGGGGAAAACTGTTCGCCTATGAATCGGCGGTGCTGGTGCTGGGCTATAGCTTCGGCTATTTCCGCCACACCGATCTGATCAAGCTCGGCCTCGCGCTGACCATTGTCGATTTTGTCGTGCTGGCGGGATGCGTCGCATTCTATTGGCCGCTGCTGGGCCTTTGAGCTGGAGATATTCATGGCGGACATCGAACGCGTGTTGACGGATACGGCGCCCAAGCCCGCCGGCCATTATTCGCAAGCGGTTTGCCACGGCGATCTCATCTTCGTCTCCGGCCAATTGCCGGTGACGCTGGAAGGCAAGATCATCGCCGATGCGAGCTTCGAGGATCAGGCGCGGCTCGCGCTCGCCAATCTCCTGGCCATCGTCAAAGCGGCGGGCAGCAGCCCGGAGCGGGTGCTGAAAGTGACGGTGTTCCTCGCCGGCGTCGAATATTGGCCGAAATTCAACGCGGTCTACGCCGAGGCTTTTGGCGCGGCCAAGCCTGCCCGTTCGGTGGTGCCGGTCCCCTCCCTGCATTATGGTTGCTTGGTGGAAATCGAAGCCATCGCCGCGCGATGAAACAGGTCAAGCTTCCATCCGGAATTGACGTGCCCGTGCTCGGTCAGGGCACTTGGGCGATGGGCGAGCGCGGCGGCCGCAAAACCGAAGTCACGGCGCTGAAGCTCGGGCTCGATCTCGGCATGAACCTGATCGACACCGCCGAGATGTATGCGAGCGGCGGCGCCGAGGAGGTCGTCGGCGAAGCCATCGCCGGGCGGCGCGACGAAGTCTATCTCGTCAGCAAGGTGCTGCCGTCCAATGCCTCGCGGCGCGGCATCGTCACCGCCTGCGAGCGGAGCCTGAAACGGCTGAAGACCGACCGCATGGAGCTTTATCTGCTGCACTGGCAGGGCGGCGTGCCTTTGGCCGAAACGGTCGAAGGATTCGAGGCGCTGGTCAGGGACGGAAAAATCCGCCGCTGGGGCGTCAGCAATTTCGACGCCGGCGATATGGAGGAATTGGTTTCGCTGAAAGGTGGCGATGCGGTCCAGACCAATCAGGTCTATTACAACCTCAATCATCGCGGCATCGAATTCGATCTCGCGCCCTGGTGCCTGAAGCACCGTGTCCCGATCATGGCCTATTCGCCGCTCGATCAGGGCCGGCTGCTGCGCGCGCCCGCGCTGCAACAGATCGCGCAAGCGCATGGCGTCACCGCAGCGCAAGTGGCGCTCGCCTGGTTGATGCAACGCGATGGCGTGTTCGTCATCCCCAAGGCGGGAAGCGAGGCCCATGTGCGGGAGAATTTCGGCGCGCTGAAAGTGCAGCTTTCGAAGGACGATCTTGCCACGCTCGACCGCGCCTTTCCGCCGCCGCGTAAGAAAACGCCGCTGGAGACAACATGACCGAAGCGGCATCGCTGGGCGTCGAACGCCAATTGCCGCAAGGGGGCGAGATCTTCCTCGATCACATCGCCCATTTCGTGCGCGATGGGGCGGCAGCGGCACGCGCGATGATTCAAGCGGGCTTCGCAGCCACGCCGGTCTCCGTCCAATCCAATCCCGGGCCGAACGGCATCCCGGTGCCGACGGGCACCAGCAATATCACCGCGATGATGGACCGCGGTTACATCGAGATTCTGTTCAAGACCTCCGAATCTCCCGCCACGCGCGAATTCGACGACGGGCTCGCGTGCTATACTGGACTGCATCTCATCGCCTTCGCGGTGGCGGATGCGCGGAGCCAATCGGCGCGGCTTGCGAGCGCCGGTTTCCGCACCGCGCCCATCGTGGCGTTGCGCCGTCCTGTCGGCACCGAGATGGGAGAGACCGAGGCCGCCTTCACCGTCGCGCGCGTCGCACCCGGCGAAATGCGCGAGGGGCGCATCCAATTCCTCACCCATCACACCGAGGATGCCGTCTGGCAGAAGCGCTGGCTCGCGCATCCGAACGGAGCGTTTGCGCTGATCGACGCCATTATCGCGGTCGCGGATGTTTACGAAGCCACCACGCGATTCACGCGGTTCTTCGGCCGCGAGCCGGCACGCACCGCGATGGGGCAAGGCTTCTTCCTCGACCGCGGCGGCGTGCAGATCGTCAACCAGCCGGCCTTCGCGCAAATTCTTCCGACCGTCGCCATTCCTGCTTTGCCCTTCATCGGTCTCTATGCGGTCTGCGTGGCGGACATCGCAAAGACGGAAAGCCTCTTGCGCATGAACGGCCTCAACCCTACGCGGCAGGGGCCCGTTCTGGTCCAGCCCTTCCCGCTCGCGCTGGGTCAAGGCGCATTTCTGTTCGTCGCGCGCGCCGCCGACTTGCCGTGGCGGCGTCAAACGTGACATGGAAGCGTAACCACGAAATTCCAACCGATTGAGCCCGTGACAACAGATAAACCCAAATCCGTATCCATCGGGCCGTCGATGGTCTCGACGCTGCCTTTCACCACGCGCCCGGAGATCGAAGGCACGTTCGGCGTCGTCACCTCGACACATTGGATCGCCACCGCTGTCGGCATGTCGATGCTGGAACGTGGCGGCAACGCTTTCGATGCCGCCGTCGCGATGGCCTTCACGCTTCAGGTCGTGGAGCCGCATCTGAACGGCCCCGGCGGCGACGTGCCGGTGATCCTCTATGACGTGAAGCGCGGGAAACCGGAGGTCATTTGCGGCCAGGGCCCTGCCCCGCGCGGCGCGACGATTGAGAAATATCGCGCGATGGGGCTCGACATGGTGCCGGGTTCGGGACTGCTGGCGGCCTGCGTGCCGGGCACGTTCGAGACCTGGATGATGCTGTTGCGCGATTACGGCACCATGAATGTGCGCGACGTGCTCGAGCCCGCGATCTTCTATGCGCGGGGCGGCCATCCGCTGGTCGAACGCGCCTCGGAAACCATTGTCACCGTCGAAGCGCTGTTCCGCGAATATTGGAAGACATCGGCGGCGATCTGGCTTCCGGGTGGCCGCGTGCCGATGCCGGGAACGATGATCGTCAATCCCGCCTTCGCCGACACCTATGAGCGCATCCTCAAGGAAAGCGAAGCGACGGGGGGAAATCGCGATAGACAGATCGAAGCCGCGCGCAACGCCTGGACGAAAGGCTTCGTCGCCGAGGCAATCGACAAATTCTGCCGCACCACCGAAGCGATGGACACCAGCGGCGTGCCGCACAAAGGCGTGCTGACCGCCGATGACATCGCCGCGTGGCTTCCCACCATCGAAGCGCCCGCCACCTATGATTATGGCGGGCTGACCGTGTGCAAGGCCGGATGGTGGAGCCAGGGACCGGCGATGTTGCAGCAGCTCGCGCTGCTCAAGGGCTTCGATCTCGACGGGCTCGATCCGGCCGGACCCGATTTCATCCATCTGCAAGTCGAAGCCGTGAAGCTCGCTTTCGCCGACCGCGATTCCTTCTATGGCGATCCGAACTTCGTGAAGGTGCCGAGCGAGACGCTGCTGTCGGATGCGTACAATGCCGAACGCCGCAAGCTGATTACCGACCGTGCCAGCCTCGAATTGCGCCCTGGAAAAATTCCAGGTTACGGCGGCACGGTGCATGTCGGCATCGCGCAAACGGCGGCGGGCGCGGGCGAGCCGACCACCGGCAAGATCGCCGCCGACTCGGGCGAGCCCACCGTCGGCAAACTCGGCGAAGCGCGCGGCGACACCGTGCATTTCGACATCGTCGACAAACACGGCAACATGATCTCCTCCACGCCATCGGGCGGCTGGCTGCAATCCTCGCCCGCCATTACCGAACTCGGCTTCTGCCTCGGCACGCGGATGCAGATGTTCTGGCTCGACGAGAAACATCCTGCCGCGCTCGCACCGGGCAAGCGCCCGCGCTCGACGTTGTCGCCAACGATGGCGCTGCGCGACGGCAAGCCCGCCCTCGCCTGGGGCTCGCCGGGCGGCGATCAGCAGGATCAATGGATCTGCCAATTCCTGCTGCGCCACATCCACGCCAAGCACAATCTGCAACAGGCCATCGACGCGCCGGCCTGGCATACGGAGAGCTTCGCCTCGTCGTTCTGGCCGCGCGCCGCGCGTCCTGGTGTGCTCGTGGTGGAAAGCCGCGTCGGCGAGGCGACAATCGCCGAATTGCGCCGGCGCGGCCATGTGGTCGAAGTCGGCCCGCCCTGGTCGGAAGGGCGCCTCACCGCCGCTTCGCTGGACGGCGTTCGCCGCAAGGCCGCCGCCAACCCGCGCGGAATGCAGGGCTACGCCGCGGGGCGGTAAAGCGACTACCGAATACCGACAGCGGGCACGTCTGTAAACATGCGGTCAGGAAATTTCCGCTCAAGCCAACTGAGAACGGAAGAATTGACGAGCGCAGTAGCGCCGTCGACCGAACTCACGACACGACTGGTCACCGGGATGCCAAGGTATAACTCCGATATCACAGCACCGTTCGAATTTAGAAATTTAACCCCCCATCGACTATCCGGTTGATCGTCCCACGAACCAACGATCTTGCTACTCTCAAGCACGTGCAGCAAAGTTTCCCTATCCGCTTGCGACAACATCACGTTACAAGGGAATGCAGCCCTAGAAAGCCGAGAAGGTGTAATAACGAGGATCGGAGTTTGATAGTAATCAAGCATGATAACGCGAAGGCGTTGTATTTCCCCGGAGCGGATTCTTAGTTCCAGCTGACGCCAAGCAGTTTCGGCTATATTTGGTTGGGGAGCCCCCCAAGCCTCCGTTGCTGCGGTGAGCAACAAGCCCACCAGCGCCGCAAAGTGCCACCGCCGATGTACCACTTCCACAGCCATCAACCTGCCCCAGCCAAAGTAAATACCGGCCAACCCTGCCCCTCAAGGTATATAGAGATATTACCTCACGACGTCGTTTGACGGATTTCTAAGACCCAACATTATGCTATTTCTTGGGAGAAATTTCTTTGGAGGGAATTATGAAACGGACGGCTCTTTTGTTGGGTGCGGCCCTTATGGCGCTCGCGCCCCCTGCGCTGGCGCAGAACCGCACGACCTTGGACATCTATGTGATCGACGTCGAAGGCGGCAACGCCACGCTGTTCGTGCCGCCCTCCGGCGAATCCGTGCTGATGGATACGGGCAATGTCGCTCCCGCCGCCGCCAAGCGCGATGCCGACCGCATCATGCAGGCGGTGAAGGATGCGGGCCTCACTAGAATCGACCATCTCATCACCACCCATTGGCATGGCGATCATTTCGGCGGCATGGCCGAGCTCGCCGCGCAAATTCCTATTCTAGAATATATCGACCACGGGCCGAACGTGCAGCCGGCGCAAGTCGTCGACGATTTCCTCACCAAGACCTATCCCGGCCTCTACGGAAAATCGAAACGCACAATCGCGAAGCCGGGCGACCGTCTGCAGGTCGCCGGCCTCGACTGGCGCATCGTCGCTTCGGCTGGCCAGACCCAGACGGCCTCGCTGCCGGGCGCGGGCCGCGCCAATCCCTATTGCGCCGGCCACACGCCGGGAGAAGACGACCCGACCGAGAACGCGCAGTCGGTCAGCAGCATCATCAGTTTCGGGCGCTTCCGCGTCGCGCATCTGGGCGATCTGACCTGGAACAAGGAATTCAACCTGATGTGCCCGGTCAATCGCGTCGGCACGGTCGATCTCTTCGTCGTCTCGCATCACGGCCAGCCGATCTCCAATGCGCCGGTGCTGGTGCACGCGATGGCGCCGCGCGTCGGCATTCTCAACAACGGCACGCGCAAGGGCGGACAGCCGCCGGCGATGCAAGTAATCGCCTCTTCGCCCGGCATCGAAGACCTCTGGCAGATTCACTTCTCGCTGCTGTCGGGCCAGGAATACACGCAAGCCGGCATGTTCATCGCCAACGGCGTCGACGAAGCGCAAGCGGCGATGCCGGTGCAGCCCATCGCCGCGCCGCCACCCGGCCCGAACGCGCCGCCCCCGCCGCAGCACAATGGACCGGCCTTCTGGTTCAAGGTGCAGGCCAAGCAGGACGGAAGCTTCACGGTCACCAATCAGCGCAACGGCTTCACCAAGACCTACGCCGCCAGGTAGCTAGGTCGCCGCTTTCGCGCGCGCATATTGACGGAGCCAAGTGCGCAAGGAGCCCCAATCGGGGGCGCCTGCGCGCTGGTCCGCGATGGCGCCTTTGCGGAACAGGATCAGCGTCGTGATGCTGCGGATATTCTATTGCGCCGCCAGCGTGCCCTCGCGCTCGGTATCGACTTTGAGGAAACGAATCTCCGGCTCGAACGCGGCGGCCTCGCCGGCATCCTCTCCGAACGCGACATCGTGCATGCCTTCGCCGACAAGGACGAGCGCACGGGAGAATTCACCGTCGGCGACTACATGACCAAGAACGTCGCGGCGTGCATGGAGGCCGACACGGTTCAGGAGGTCATGGACATCATGACCCGCTGCCGCTTCCGCCACATGCCGGTGATGGACAAAGGGAAACTGACCGGCATCGTCTCGATCGGCGACATCGCCAAGACGCGGTTTCGGTCGAAGCCGAGATAGCTACTCACCATGGCCGGGCTTGACCCGGCCATGGTGATTTTGAGCTTACTTCCCCGGCGGCTCGACGGCGAATTTGGAGCCGCGCTCGCAACAACGCCCTTCGGCGTCCTGCCACAGACGTTCGGTCGTATGCAGATGGCCCAACGCGCGCGCCACCGTCTGGAAATCGTGGGCCGCGAAACGCTCCGCTATTTCGGTGTAGTACATCGGCTTGTCGCGGATGACGTTCAGAATCTCTTCCGCCAGCGCGGCGGCGGCGCGCTCATCGCCCGCGGCGCCCGACGAATCCGCTTTGCCTTTGACGTAATCGCCGATCTTCGCGCTGTCGGCATAGGCGTAAGCGATGCGCTCATAGCGCTCCTTCGGAATGCCTTCGCTGATCGTCGCGTCGATGCCGATCTTCGCCGTTGTCGGCACTTGGCCGGGCGGTGTCGGCGCCAGCGACGGATCGAGCGGCTTGCCGCGCGCATTGGTGACGATCAGCACGTCGCGGTCACCCTGCACGCGCGTCGCGATGGCCCATTCGACGTCCATCGGATTGAACACGTCGATGTCGTCATCGACGACGACGACATGCTTCAAATCCATCACCGAGAGCGCGGCGAGGATCGCGTTCTTGCCCTCGCCCGCCTGCTTCTTGATCGAGATCACGGCATGCCAGAAGGCGCAGCCGCCGAGCGTGACATTGATATCCTTCACCGTGACGCCCGCCGTGCGCAGCGCCTGGCGGATTTGCGCGTAGCGCGTCGGCGCCGCCAGCCAGGTGTTCTCCCACGGCATGTGCAGCGAATAATAGATCGCGCCTTTGCGCATGGAGATCGCCTTGATCCGCACCAGAGGATTCCAATGCAGTCCCCCCATCAGGCGCGTGAATTCGCCGAAGCGCCCTTCCGGCCACGTCCAACCCGTCGGGAGGATTTCGGCTTCCAGCACGATCTCGGCATCGGCGATGTAAGGCACATCGATGGTCTTGCACGGCGCCAGCTCGATCGGCTCCCCGCGCAAGCCGCCGGCAATGTGCATCTCATCGACGCCGAGCGGCGCGCGATAGCCCGACGCCATGATCTCCAAAGGATGCGTGCCGATGCTGATGGAAATCGGCAGCGGCCGCCCCGCTTTGTAGGCGCGGTCGGCGAACAACCGCATATTGTTTGGCGTCACGATATCGATGCCGGTGAGCGCCTTCTCCTTGACGATGAAGCGATAGATGCCGCTGTTCATACCAAGCTCGGGATCGCGCGCGATGACGACGCCGGCCGTGATCATCGGCCCGCCATCATAGATCGACGACATCGGGATCGGCAGCTTGAAGAGATCGACGTCGTCGCCAACGACCGTCACCTCGCGCGTCGGCGAGGTGTTGACCATGATCGGCGGGATCGGCTTGTCGATGGCCCTCTTCAGCCGCTCTTCGATCTCGCCATAGGTCTTGGCGCCCATCGAGAGCATCGCGCGCTCCCGCGTGCGGATGATGCCGGAGACGACCGGCATGTCGTAGCCGATCACCTTGTGGAACAGCAGCGCCTTGTCGGATTGATCGACCAGCGTGCCGATATGGCGGATGTCGACCGGCTGCTTGATGTCGATCAGCTCGTTCGCGCCCCGAAGGCGGTCGAGGAATTGCCTGAAATTTTCCTGCATCGCGGTCTCCTCGGGGCGAGCGCGCCCAGCGGCTATTTCACACGGCTAATTCGTCTTTTCCTAGCCAATAGCCGCCTATCAGGCTAGATAGGAGCATACCTAACATATCAAGCGAGCACCCAATGAAGGCCCTTCTCCTCCGCCAGCATGGCGGGCTCGAAAACCTCGAACTCGTGACCGACCATCCGATGCCGGTGGCGATCGAAGGCCATGTCGTCCTGCGGGTACGGGCGTCATCGTTCAATTATCACGATGTGTTCACGGTCAAGGGCATGCCGGGCATCAAAGTACCGCTGCCGGTGGTGATCGGCCTCGATCTGGCGGGCGAGATCGCCGAGGTCGGCCCCGGTGTCGAGCGCTGGAAGGTGGGGGCGCGCGTGCTGGTCAACCCCGTCAACAAGAAAAAGGGCCTGATGGGCGAGATGCTCGACGGTGGGATGCAGGAATATTGCCTCGTCGCCGCCGACCAGCTCATCGCCATGCCCGACAAGGTCAGCTTCGAGGACGCAGCCTCGCTGCCGGTGGCTTACGGCACCGCGCATCGCATGATCGTCACCCACAACACCGTGAAGAAGGGCGACCGCGTGATCGTTCTGGGCGCGTCTGGCGGCGTCGGCACGGGCTGTGTCGCGCTGTGCAAATTGTTGGGCGCCGAAGTCATCGCCTGCGCCTCCAGCGAAGAGAAGATGGCGAAGCTGAAGGAGATGGGCGCCGACGAGTGCCTCGACTACACCAAGGTCGACTGGTCCAAATGGGCGGTCGAGAAATACGGCAAGCCGCAGCGGCGCACCTATGAAGGCGGCGTCGATGTGGTGATCAATTTCACCGGCGGCGACACCTGGGTGCCGTCGCTGCGCTGTCTGAAGCGCGGCGGCAAACTGCTCGTCTGCGGCGCGACCGCGGGCTACGACCCGAAGGAGGATTTGCGCTATGTCTGGAGCTTCGAGCTTCAGATCATCGGCTCGAACAGTTTCTACGACGACAATCTGACGGCGCTGATGCAGATGATCGCGGACGGCACGATGAAGCCGATGATCGACAAGGTGGTGCCGCTGGAAGGCGCTGCCGAGGGCTTGCGTCTAATCCAGGATCGCAAAGTGATCGGCAAGGTGGTGGTGACGCCATGAGCGACGAGATCAATGTCGAAAAAGTTCAGGCGCTGATCACACGGGCGCCGTTCCATCAATGGCTGGGGCTGAGTGTCGTCGCCGTGCATGAGGACGGCATCGAACTGAAAGCAAAATGGCGCGAGGAATGGGTGGTGAACCCGGAGCGGCGCTACACCCATGGCGGCATATTGGCGGCGCTGGTCGATCTCGCCGCCGATTGGGCGCTGGTCAAGAAGACCGGCCGCGGCGTGCCGACCATCGACATGCGGGTGGATTATCACGCCGCCGCGATGCCGGGCGATTTGACGATCAAGGGGCGCGTCGTGCGGGCGGGCGGGCAATTCTCCTGCGCCGAGGCCCATGTCTATGACGAGAGCGGCAAGCTGCTGGCCAGCGGGCGCGGGACCTATTTCACGGCGCCGACACCGCCGCCGAAGGCGTAATGACGGCGTTTGAAAACCTTGGGCATCTGATCGGGCGCGGCAACGATCCCGAGAAGATCGCGATCGTCGATCTTGGCGGCGAGACGCCCCCTCGCGAATTCACCTATGGAAAGCTCGGTGCGCTGGCCAATGGCGTCGCGCGCGCGCTGTTGAAGAAGGGTTTGGGACGCGGCGACCGCGTCGCCATCGTCTCCGCCAATCGCGCCGAATATCTGGCCGCCGTTTTCGGCATCATGCGTGCCGGACTCATCGCGGTGCCGGTGAATTTCAAATTTCCGCCCGAGACGATCGCCTTCATCATCAAGGATGCCGGCGCGGATTTCATCTTCTGCGATGCCGCGCGCCGCACCGATTGCCCGCCGGGCGTTCCCACGGTCATTTTCGGCGAGGCATTCGAGCACTTCATCGATACCGGCCCGTTCGATGCGGTGCGCCAGGTCAGGCGCGAGCCCGCGATGTTCCTCTATACATCGGGATCGACCGGTATTCCCAAAGGCGTGGTGCTGTCGCACCAAAGCCATCTTTGGGTGGTCGAAACGCGGCTGAAGGCGCAGGACATTTCGCACCATCGTTTTCTGGTGGCGGCGCCGCTCTATCACATGAACGCGTTGGCGGTGTCACAGCTTGTCTGTGCGGGCCACGCGACACTCGTGCTGCTGCCGCAATTCACCGCGGCCGCCTATATCGCGGCAATCGAGAAATACCGCGTCACCTGGGTGACCGCCGTGCCGCCGATGATGGCGATGATGCTGCGCGAGAAAGACCGCATGGCACGCGCCGATCTGTCCTCGGTCGAATCCTTGCGCATGGGCTCGGCGCCGGTCAGCGAAAGCCTGATGGCGGCGCTCAAAACCGCGCTGCCCAAGGCCGCGATCACCAACGCCTATGGCACGACCGAAGGCGGGCCGGTCGTGTTCGGGCCGCATCCCAAAGGCCTTCCGACGCCGTCGCTCTCCGTCGGCTTTCCGGTCGCGGGCGTCGAGGTGCGGCTGAAAGGCCGCGACGAGGGCGAGCTCGAAATGAAATCGCCCGCCATTATGAATGGCTATCACAACCGTCCCGACCTCTCCTCACCCATCACCAAGGACGGCTTCTATGTCACCGGCGACGTGTTCCGGCGCGACGCGGACGGGTTTTATTTCTTCGTCGGACGCACCGACGATATGTTCGTCTCGGGCGGCGAGAACATCTATCCGGGTGACGTCGAGCGGATGCTGGAACGCCATCCCGACATCGCGCAAGCGGCGGTGGTGCCGATCCCCGACGACATCAAGGGCATGAAGCCGGTCGCCTTCGTCGTGCCGCAAGCGGCAAGGCGCCTCAGCGAAGATGAAGTGAAGCAATATGCGCTGAAGCACGCGCCCGCCTATCAGCATCCGAGGACCGTATGGTTCCTCGAACGCCTGCCGCTGTCCTCCACCAACAAGATCGACCGCAGCGTCCTGATGCGGCTCGCGGCCGAACGCATTGCAAATCTGGTGACGCAATCATGAACACCACCAAAGTCGGGATTGCCGGGCTCGGCGCCATCGGCCGCGCCATCGCCGAGCGGCTTCATCGCGGCGAAGTCGCGGGCGTTACCCTGGCCGGAATCGCCAGCGGCGACCGCGCGAAGGCCGAGATCTATTTGAAAGGGATCGGCTGCAACGCGCCGGTCATGACGATTGAAGAATTGGCGAAGGCCGCCGATTTCGTCGTCGAATGCGCGCCCTCCGCCGTCTTCCGCGAGATCGCCGTGCCGGTGCTGTCGGCGGGCAAGAGGCTGATGGCGTTGAGCGCGGGGCAAATCCTTCAGAACGACGATCTGATCGCGCTGGCAAAGAAAAACGGCGGGCAGATATTGGTGCCGACCGGCGCGCTGATCGGCTTCGACGCGGTCACCGCGGCGGCGGAAGGCAAAATCCATTCGGTGGTGATGACGACGCGCAAACCCGTGAAGGGCCTGCTCGGCGCGCCATACCTCGCGAAGAACAATATCGATATCGCCGGATTAAAAGAACCCTTGCGCATCTTCTCCGGCACCGCGCGCGAAGCCGCCATAGGCTTTCCCGAGAACGTCAATGTGGCCGCCGCGCTGTCGCTCGCCGGCATCGGCGCCGATCTGACGACTATTGAAATCTGGGCCGACCCCGCGCTGACCCGCAACACGCATCGCGTCGTGGTGGAAGCGGATTCCGCGCGCTTCGAAATGTCCATCCAGAACGTGCCGAGCGAGAATCCGAAGACGGGGCGCATCACCGCGCTCTCGGCCATTGCCGCGTTGCGCAAATTGCACGCGCCTTTGCGCGTCGGCACCTAAATGAACTAGGTTGTGCCCTTGAAGCGGGGGAATTCATGCAAAGCATAGAATGCACGATCCTGCGCGGCGGCAGCAGCAAGGGCGTCTATATCGAACGCGATTGCTTGCCGCCCGCCGGCGCGGAGCGCGACCGGCAGATCCTCGAAATCTACGGCAGTCCCGATGTGCGCCAGATCGACGGGCTCGGTGGCGCCGACAAGCTGACCAGCAAGGTCGCATTGATGGGCAAGCCCACGCGCGCGGATTGCGACATCGATTATCTGTTCGGTCAGGTCGGCACGGTGATCCCGAAGATCGACTGGACCAGCAATTGCGGAAATCTTTCGGCGGGCGCCGCGCTCTACGCCGTGCATAAGAAATACGTGCCGCTCGACGGCGACGCGGCGCGGGTGGCGATCCATCAGGTGAACACGGGCCGGCGTCTGCGTGCGACGGTGCCGCTCAAGGACGGCCACGCGGCGCGATCCGGCGATTTCGCCATTGGTGGCGTGCCCGGAACGGGCGCGCGCATCGATCTCGATTTCGGCGATTTCGGCGGCGGCGCGATGAAGAAGGGCGTGCTGCCGACCGGCAATCCGGTGGATTCCTTCGACGTGCCTGGCCTCGGCCGCATCGATGTCAGCGTCATCGACGCGGCCAATCTCTGCATCTTCGTGCGGGTGGAAGATGTCGGCATCGATCCTCTAACCGGCGTCGAGGAATTGCAGGCCAACACCGCGCTGATCGACCGGCTGGAAGCGATCCGCACCACGGTGTCGCGCGATATCGGTTTCATCACCGAAGGCGATGTCGAGCAGGAAATGCGCATCCGCGTGAATCCGCTGCTGTTCGCGGTGGCGAGCCCTCGCACCTACAAGGCGCTCAACAACATCACCGTCGATGAAAGCGAGCACGACATCCTGTCGCGCTCGATGGCGCGGCGGGCGTTCTCGAAGGCGCATCCCGGCACCGGCTCCATCGGCACTTCGGTCGCCTGCGGCATCGCGGGAACCATCGCGCACGAAGCCTATCGTGGGCGCACCGTGCGGGGCGAAACCTACAGCGTGCGCATCGGCCATCCCGGCGGGCATCTGGAAGTGCGCGCCAAATTGGATGCGCTGAGCAACCGGCCGCCGATGCTGCAATCCGCAATTCTCGGCCGCACCGCGCGCGTCATCATGGATGGCTGCGCCTATCTCAAGGCGTAACACGATGATCAACGACAAAAACCTCACCACCGAGCAAGTGACCGATTGGTGGGAGACGGAGATCGTCGACATCGCGCCGGGCATGATCCGGATTCGCGGCTATGAGATCCAAGACTTGATCGGCAATGTCAGTTTCCCATCGATGATCTGGCTGGTGCTGCGCGGCGAATTGCCGAGCGAAGCGCAAAGCCATCTGTTCGGCGCGGTGCTCGTCGCCGGCGTCGATCATGGCCCGCAAGCCCCCGTCATCGCGATTGCGCGCATGGCGATCACCTGCGGCATCGGGATCAATGGCGCGATGGCGAGCGCCATCAACGTGCTCGGCGACGTGCATGGTGGCGCCGGCCAGCAATGCATGGAGCTCCTGGCCGACATTCGTGCGCGCGCCGATAAGGGCGCGGCGTTCGACGAAGCGGTCGCATCCGGCATGGCGGCGTTTCGCGAAGAGCACGGCCGCTTCATGCCCGGCTTCGGACATCGTTTTCATACCGTCGATCCGCGCGCCGTGCGGCTCTCCGCGCTGATCCGCGAGGCGCAAAGACAGGGCGTCGTCTCCGGGCGCATCCTCGCCATCGCCGAAGCGGTGCAGGACAGCATCTCGAAGGGCAAATCCGAGCGCGTTGCGATGAACATCGACGGCATCACCGCGACGGTGCTGCTGGAACTCGGCTTTCCGCCCGAAATGGGGCGCGGCATCTTTATCCTCTCGCGCAGCGTCGGGGCGTGCGCGCACGCCTATGAGCAATCGCTGAAGGGCGAGCGCATCAAGGGACCGACGCCGCCCGCAGCCGGCTTCCGCTACAAGGGCGTTCCCCCGCGCAAATTCAAAGCCCCCCAATGAGCGGGCGGCCGCTTCCGCTCGCCGGAATCCGCGTGCTCGAATTCGGGCATACGATTCTGGGGCCGTCTTGCGGAATGGTGCTGGCTGATCTCGGCGCCGAAGTCATCAAGATCGAGCCGCCCGGCGGCGAGCGCACACGGCGGCTGAAGGGTTTCGGCACCGGCTATTTCGCCTATTTCAACCGCAACAAGAAAAGCGTCACGCTCGATTACAAGACGGAAAGCGGCCTCACCGATGCGCGCGCGCTGATCACCGGCGCCGACGTGCTGATCGAGAACATGGCGCCTCATGCGCTAAGCCGCGCCGGTCTCGGGCCGGACGATGCGAAGGCGATCAATCCGAACCTCATCTATTGTTCGCTGAAAGGCTTTCTTCCTGGGCCTTACGAGAACCGCGTCGCGCTTGATGAGATCGCGCAGATGATGAGCGGGCTTGCCTATATGACGGGTCCGCCGGGCCAGCCATTGCGCGCGGGCACGTCGATCACCGACATTCTCGGCGGCATTTTCGGCGCCATGGGCATCCTCGTCGCCTTGCGCGAGCGCGATAAGGGGCATGGCGGCGCGATGGTGGAAGCCGCTTTGTTCGAGACGGCCACCTTCCTGATGGGCCAGCACATGGCCTATGCCGCGCTCTCCGACGAGCCCGTGCCGCCGATGTCGGCGCGGGTCAGCGCCTGGGCGGTGTATGAGCTGTTAGAAACGGCGGAAGGCGGGCGCGTCTTCATCGGCATCACCAGCGACAATCATTGGAAGAGCTTCTGCGCGGAATTCGGCCGCCCTGATCTGTTCGCCGATACGACGCTCAAGACCAATGAGGATCGCATCGATGCGCGGGCGCGTCTGATTCCGCAGCTCGTCGCTCTGTTCAAGAGCCTTCCGGCGGCCGAGATCGAGAACCGCGCGTTGCGCGCCGGCCTTCCCTTCGCGCGGGTCGCGCGCCCCGAGGATTTGTTCGAGGACGCGCATTTAAATGCTAATGGCAGCCTCGCGGCGACCATCCTTCCCAACGGCACCGCGACGAAACTGCCGAAATTGCCGATCCGTATCGACGGCGAGAGCTTTGCGCTTCGCAGCAACCCGCCCAAAGCGGGCGAAGACACGCAGGCCATTCTCGCGAGGCTCCGCGCAAGGGATAAAGAATGAAGAACATCCGCATCGCGGTCCTCGACGATTTCCAGAGCGTCGTGCGCGGGCTCGCCGATTGGGGCCGCCTGCCGTCTCATGTTTCGGTCGCGATCTTCAACGATCATGTCGAGGGCGAAGCCCTGATCGACCGCGCGGCTTCCTTCGACGTGCTCGTGCTGACGCGCGAGCGCACAAAGCTGCCGCGCGAGGTGATAGCGCAGCTTCCCAATCTCAAATTCATCGTCACCACCGGCATGCGCAATCTCGGCATCGATTACGATGCCTGCCGCGCGCGCGGCATTCCGGTGAGCGGCACGGAAGCGGGCAGCTCGCCGACCGCCGAACTCGCCTGGGGCCTGATCCTTTCGCTCGCCCGCCACATCCCCGAAGAAGACCGTTCTTTACGCGAGGGCAAATGGCAGACGCGGCTCGGCTTCGCGCTGAGCGGTAAGGTGCTCGGCATATTGGGTTTGGGGAAACTCGGCGCGCAGGTCGCGCGTGTCGGTCAGGCTTTCGGCATGACGACCATCGCCTGGAGCCAGAATTTGACGGCGGAGCGCGCCGCCGAACATAGCGTCACGCGCGTCGACAAGGCCGAACTGTTCCGCCAATCCGATGTGCTGACCATCCACGTGCTGGAGAGCCCACGCACGCGCGGCCTTGTAGGACGCGAGGATTTTGCGCTGATGAAACCGTCGGCGATTTTCGTCAACACCTCCCGCAGCTCCATCGTCGACCAGACCGCGATGATCGAGGCGCTGATTTCGGGCATAATCGCGGGTGCCGGGCTCGACGTCTTCGACAAGGAACCGCTGCCGCCGGACGCAGCCATTCTCGCCGCGCCCAATACGGTGCTGACGCCGCATCTGGGTTATGTCAGCCGCGAGAGCTATCAGGTCTATTACCCGCAAGCGCTGGAAGACATCGAAGCCTGGCTCAACGACGCCCCGATAAGGGTGATCGGGTAATTGACGGCGGACGACGTCCGTGACATTTGTTCGTACAGCGAACAGAGAGCCGATGGAAGCCACCGAAGACGACGACGAGACCCAGGGGCGCGATTACGTCACCGCGCTGGCCCGGGGCCTTGCCGTCATGCGGGCGTTCAGCGACCAGGCTCAGCGCCTGACCCTCTCCGAGGTCGCGCGCATCGTGGCGCTGCCTCGGGCGAGCGTCAGGCGGGCCCTCTTCACCCTCGAGAAGCTCGGCTATGTCGAGGTGGAGGGGCGCTTCTTCAGCCTCGCCCCCCAGGTGCTGCGCCTCGCCCAGGCCTATCTTTCATCGAGCCCGGTGCCCCGGGTAGCCCAGAACTTCCTCGAATTGGTCAGCGAGCGGCTCGGCCAGTCCTGCTCGCTTTCCATCCTGCATGAGGACGAGGTCATCTACATCGCCCGCTCGACCCGCAAGCGATTGGGCTCGCTCCACCGCGACGTCGGCACCCATCTGCCGGCGCATTGCACCTCGATGGGGCGGGTGCTGCTGGCCGCCCTTCCGCCAACGGAGCGCGACCAGTTCCTTGCGAAAACCACGCTGACCGCCTTTACGCGCTACATGATCACGGACAAGGACGAGCTTCGCCAGGCGGTAGAAAAAGCGGGAAAGCTCGGCCATTGCCTGGTCGATCAGGAGCTGGAAATCGACCTGCGTTCCCTCGCCATCCCGATTCGAAACGCCTCGGGGCGGGTGATCGCGGCCATGAATGTCAGCGCGCGCGCCAGCACCACGAGCAAGAAGGAGATGCTCGATTCCTTCCTTCCGGTCTTGCGGGAAGCCGCCGCCAATATGCGTCCGCTGCTTATCGGATGAGCATTTATCGGCCTTTTATCAACACCAATTTATTATTGGCTTAGGGAAATGATCTGGAAATGCAGTAAAATCAGGGCCTGACTGATTCTCCTTAGAGAGGGATATTTATCCGATGGAAGCCAAACCCGCCGCCCCCAAGGCCAAGACCGAAACCATGAGCACCCGCCAACTCGCCGCTGCCTTGGCCGAGAAGCAAGAACTCACCAACAAGCAGGCGAATGCGATCATGGAAGACATGGTCGGCCTGATCACCAAGCAGCTGAAGAAGGGCGTGCGCATTCGTCTGAATGGGCTTGGCATTCTTCAGGTGCGCAAGCGCGCCGCCCGCATGGGACGCAATCCCGCCACCGGCGAAGCCATCAAGATCAAAGCCAGCAAGAAAGTGGCGTTCCGCGCCGCCAAAGAGCTGAAGGAAGCCGTTTAATTACGGCTCGATTTCGCCAACCGGTTCGGCCTCGCCGAACCGGTTGGTCTTTCATTGCGGAAAATTCGGCACCGAGAACGGCCTGATATCCGCAGGGAACGGCGATGAGGAATTGTCCAGCCCATCGCTCAGGATGATCTGGGTCTCGCCGTTCACCACCGGGTTGCGCTGGTTCTCCAGGCTCGAGACATTTTCCATGCGCGGATATTGCTCGGCGCGCTTGGTGTAGCGCCGCGTCACCTGCCACGGCGCGGTGAACGCCACCGGATCTTCGACGGTGATCTGATTCTCCAATGTCTTGTCGTCCACTTTCCGGATGCGCTCCGTCACCCGCGCCGCATCCGAAAGCGCGGCGCCGCTGCGGTCGATGGGGATACCGCCCTTGATGCTGCGCGTCTCGACGACGAGCGTGTCGCCCTCCCAACGGCCGATGGAATAGCCCTCGAAGGTCGGCCACAGCTCGTCCTCCGGCGGGAAAGGACGGCCGTCGGTGTAGATGTAGCGCACATCGGGGCGCTCATAGACGATCCACACCTGCTCGGGCCGCACGACGAATTGCAAGCCCCGCGCGGGCGAGAACATGCGCATCATGCCGCCTGGATAGCCGAGCGACAGCGGATCGGAGAACTTCCCGGTCTTCACCACCTCATCGAGGAATTTCACATAGGCCGCTTCCCATTCGGGCTTGTAGGGCGGGAAGTCGCGCGCGTTCGGATTGTTGGCGTTCACGGCGCCCCGGCTCTGGTCGAAAAGTGTCGTGCCGACGCCCATCCAGATGCCGGACCAATCGGGCAGCGCCGCGAAGGCTTGCGCCTTGTCGGCGGCCGGCGCGGCGGCGGTCTCGGCCGGCGTATCGGCCGGCCCGCAAGCCGCCACGCCGAGCGCGAGCAGGCCTGCGAACGCATAGCCCCTCATGCTCATGGCGCCGCCGCGCCCCCGCGCGTGGAGAGCACGGTGCCATCGGCCTTGGTCACGTTGACGAGCGAGCCGCCGGGTCCGCCATTCCTTAAAGGATGCACGCGGATCGTCACCTTGTCGCCCGGCACGAGCGCCGTCCGCTTGATGCCGGCGCGCAACAGCACGATGGGAGCGCCGGTTTCGATGCTCCATTCCACCGGCGCGGCGCCGGGTTTCGCTACCATCAGCTGAATCCAGGAATGGGGATTGGTGTATTGGAATTGCTTCACCGTGCCGTTCAGCACCACTTCCTTGTCGTCGTCGAACATCGCGCCCGAATGATGGGCGAGCACCGGCGCGGCGCTCCCGGCAACGAAAGCGAGAATTGCGAGAGTTGCGGTTTTGCGCATGATCATGCCTTTCGCGGGACCACGAAGCCGTAAAAACCGATGGTACGCTACCAGGGCCAAAACCGGCAATAGAAACTGGTAGAATGACGGGATGGACAAATTCGACACCATAGTGCTCGGCCTCGGCGCGATGGGCGCCGCGACGGCGTATCAGCTCGCCAAGCGCGGCACCTCCGTGCTCGGCATCGACCGTTTCGCGCCGCCGCACGATCGCGGCTCGAGCCACGGGGAATCGCGCATCACGCGGCTCGCAATAGGTGAAGGCACGCATTACACGCCGCTCGCCATGCGCTCGCACGAAATCTGGCGGGAAGTCGAAAAGGAAACCGGAAGCGACCTTCTCACCGTGACCGGCGGGTTGATGATTTCAAGCGCAAGAAAAACGTCGAAACTGCATGTCGAGAATTTCTTCGGGAACACGGTCGCGGCGGCAGAACGCTACGGTATCGCGCATCAGATGCTGGACAGTGCGGACATCAGGCAGCGCTTCCCGCAATTCAACATTCGCGACGGGGAGACCGGCTATTACGAATATGATGCCGGCTTCTTGCGTCCCGAGGCGTGCGTCGCCGCACAGATCGCGCTTGCACGAAAGCACGGCGCCGAAATCCACCCAGGCGAGACGGTGCTCGGCTTCGACGCGTCGGATCGCGGCGTTACGTTGCGCACGGACAAAGGCACCTATGCGGCGGAGCGGCTGGTCATCTCGGCGGGCGCATGGCTGCCCGAGCTCTTGGGCGGCGAGTATGCGAAAATTTTCAAGATCTACCGCCAGCTTCTGTTCTGGTTCGCGGTGAAGGGACCGATCGCACCGTTTGAGAAAGGCACTTTCCCCATTTTCATCTGGGAGCTTCAAGGGCCGGACCAGGCGATCTATGGATTTCCCGCGATCGATGGCGCGCGCGGCGGGGTCAAGGTCGCGACCCAGCAATATAGAGCGACGACGACGCCCGAGACGGTGAACCGCAACATCTCGGACGAAGAGATCGCCGCGATGTACGAAAATTCGGTCGCGCCCTATCTCCCCGCACTGGACCGCGAATGCCTGAAAGCCGTGTCATGCCTCTACACGGTGACGCCCGACGCCGGCTTCGTCATCGACGCCCATCCGAAAAGTGAACGCGTGCTCATCGTGTCGCCGTGCTCCGGCCACGGCTTCAAGCACTCCGCCGCCATCGGCGAGGCCATTGCCCAACGCATCATCGACGGGCAAAGCCGCTTGGATCTGAGCGCGTTTACGTTCGCGCGGCTTTAGGGCCGCGGCGCCGCCTTCGAGAAGAACTCCCAGATCGCGACGGGAGCATCGAGATCGCCGGTCGCGCGCCCTAGCCCACCCCAGTTTTGAGGCGTGCGCGTCGGCACCGTATGGCCGCCGCCATGCACCGCATAGACGACGACGCTCGGCTTGCCGGGGGCGCTCCACAGCATTTCCTCGACATAGGTCGGATCGCTGGTGTTCTTGTGTGGCAAACGCTTGACCTGGGCCGCGCCCGTCACGCCGTTCAGCTTCGCCCAATACTCTCCGGATTCTTTCGAGGAATGGACCGGCCCCGCATTGAAGGAGCCGAGCATCACATTGCCGCCCGCGAACGGATTGATCGGGTCCAATGTGCCGTTGATGATCATCACCGGCATGGCGGCGCCCGACGGCGTGCAGGCGAGGTTCTCGGGCCGCGGGAGGCTGGCGGAAATCGCGGCGACGGCGGCAAATTGGTTGGCGCGCTCCAGCGCGAAGCGGAAGCCGAGCTGTCCGCCATTCGACCAACCCGCCGAGAAGACGCGCTTGCGGTCGATGCCGTGGTCGGCGACCTCTTTGGCGATCATGGCTTCGACGAAGCTGTAATCGTCGATATTCATGCGGCGTGCCGGCTGGGGCGAACCTTTGCGGCAATCGTTCCACGTCGCCTGATAGCCGTCCGGGTAGATGACGATAAAGTCGTCGCGGTCGGCCAAGAGCTCGAATTCGTTCGCCGTCACCTCGCGCATCCCTTCGCCGTCGCCGCCCGAGCCGTGGAAGACGAACAGCAGCGGTGCGTTCGGTTTCAGACTCTTGGGCGTGTAGACGAGGAAGCTGCGCTCCATGCCTTTGACGGCGAGCGTCTGGCGCGCGAGCGTGCCGGCAGGCTTCGGCTCCGCCGCACGCGCGGCGAAGTGAAAAGAAATGGCCGGAATCGCGAGCGCGGCTGCAACCAAAATGCCCGCCCGTAATTTCGTTCGATTCATTTCATGCCCCCGGTTCGCCCTATGCGCTCTTTATATCAGAGGCGCGGAAGAAGTCAGGTCGGCAATGTGTCGGGAATGCGGCGAACGATGCGTCTTCTACTCAATTCGCCTTTGTCCTTAATAGGATGACGGAACTTCGGATCGCCCTGAGCAGTTCTCGTCATTGATAAATGTCAAATTTGCCTCGGGGTCTGTCATGCGCTCGCGCAGTTTCTCTCGCCTTCCCTCTGGTCCGAAACCGCGCTTTTTCGCGTCCACCATGTTGACGGGCGCGGTCGTCATCGCTTTCTCGTCGGTCGCATTCTATGGCTTGGCCGCGCAGACGCTGGATGGACCGCCGCGCAGCTCCGTCACCCTCAAGCTTAGCGATGCCAGCCCCCTTGGCGATGCGCTGGCCGGCAAGAAGACGCTGCAAGTAGGGGGTTACGCGGTCGATGTCGCGCGGCTGCGGCACGTCTATGAAACGCGCGAATTCCGCCCCATCTGGACACGCTTTTTCGGCGCCGGCGATGCGCGGCGTGCGATGGATGCGCTTTCCCATGGGCGGCGGAGCCCTTGTCACCGCAATCGGCTCTAGTCTAGCAGTCCCAGCATTGGCGCAGATCGCCGCTCCCGCCGTCATCGGCATCAAAGACACCAATTGCCGCAGCCTTTTCCTTCAGGCGCTCAACACCGGCGAGAAAATCAGCTGCGATTATTGGGTGGACGGCAATTACGTCCCCGACGCGCTGGCCGGCATCGACCGCGTGCTGCGCGACCACCGCACCGGCGACATCGCCAGGATCGAGCCCAAGCTTCTCGACCAGCTCCATACGTTGCAGCAACGCCTAGAGTCACGCTCAGGCTTCCAGGTGATCTCCGGTTACCGTTCTCCGGCGACCAATGCGAAGCTGCACGAGAAATCCTCCGGCGTCGCCAGCAAGAGCCTGCACATGCTGGGTCAGGCCATGGACATCCGCGTGCCGGGCTGCGCGCTGGACCATCTGCATAACAGCGCGCTCGCCATGAAAGCCGGCGGCGTCGGCTATTACCCGAAATCGAATTTCGTGCATGTGGACATCGGTCGGGTCCGCCGCTGGGCGTGATTACGGCCGCGCACTCAGCGCCTTGATCGTGGGGCTGTTGTCGAGCGCATTCGGCTCGACAGGATCGGCGCGCAGCTTTAAGTGGGCGAAGACCGTCCGCGCTCCATCGACGATGCTTTCGTCGATGGGGCGAGGATAGGCCGAGCCCTCGCGCCGCGACGGCAGGATCGTCAGGCTGACCGACTGCACCACATTGCCGCCGATCACCAGGATGCGGTCTCTCGCATCGTCCATCTTCACCACGATGTCGCAATGGGTGGGCGCGAACTGGCCAACATCCATGCGGCGGTCTTCGAGATTGCGATAATCGGTGGACCCGCGCGAATTGCACAGAAGGTCGCCCGGCTCGATCGCAACCTCGCCGGCATCATGGGCCTCATAGGCGGCTTGCGGCGCCGTCCCGTCGCGCGCGGCAATGGCCTGATCGATATAGTTGCGATGCGCGATCGATCGCTCGAACTGCACCATGTCGCCCAAGCCCGCTTCGCACATCACCCATGAGACGAAAGCCGCCGACCAGGGCTGCACCCAATTCACCGCATTCCCGCCGGGGCTCGCCCAGGCGCGGTTCTGCTGATTGATGACGCGCGCACCGTCCGGTGTCGCCGACCAATAGCCGGCAATTGTCGTGTCCAGCCGGTCGTCATATTCGAGCTGTCCGAGCTTGGGGAATTGCCGCGCGATGCGTGGGCTCGCGAGCTTCGGATTGGCGGCGTCGGGCACGAGACCGCCAGGCAAAAGCTGCGTCTCGATCTTGGTCGCATCGATGGTCTGGAAACCGAAATAGGCCCATTCCTGCACCGCGACATCGACGATGCGCCGGCGGGCATCCTTCGTCGGCCCGATACGGCAGAGATTCTGATAGACCGCGATGCGCCCGCGTTCACCAAGCACGCGTTCCGAGGGCGGAATGACGTCGAAGGATTCGCGCGGCAGACGCTCCATCTCGTCTTCGGCGCGCAAGCTGGGCGCACTGCCGAGAAGCCCCGTAAGGAGCAGCGTCAATATCCTATGCGCGTAGGAACGCACGCCCGTGCTCTATTTGCGCACCCAGTTTCCATTCGGCAGCCGGAAGAATTGACCGGGCGGTATCTGGCCGAAAAGCTGTTGCGCGGTTGCCTGTCCGGCGACCTCGGGGGTGACGCCGGTGCGCGCGGCGATGTCGCGGAAGACAGTCGCGCGGCCCGCATTGATTTCGTTCACCGCCGCGGCGATACCAGGATTGGGCGGTGTGACGAAGCCGAGATATCCATCGCCCTGCTCTCCCACCAGTCCTTGCGCCTTGGCGCCGTCGACGGCGGCCTTGGCGCCTGCCGCTTGGGCAAAAGCGGGAGCCGGATTTGCGATTGCGACAGCGGCCAGCGAAAGGCACGCGACGAGCGCATAGAAGAATTTCCATTTGCGAGATGCCGAAGACATCGTTTGCATCCTCTTACCTTCCAATTAGAACAGATTTGGATTCGACGAGATCAGGGTTTGGACTTCCTGGTCGAGCCGTACCCGCACATCGGCGTCGAGCCGCGCATAGATATTGATGGGCGCCACTTCGACGCGCACGGTCGGCGTACAGCCGCCTGTCAACAGAGCGGCAAATACGCTCGCGCCCATCACGCAATTCCGCACCCTGAAATCCATCCGCATTTGCTCCCTCTGGCTCGCGCAACCCCGCTCAAGGCGCGGGCGCCGAACCGCCGAAATAGGATTTGAGAAGCTCGTCTAAATTGATCGACGCGTCCAGTGTCAGGTCGACGGGCGTACCCTTCGGCAGCGGCAGCGGCGCGTTGAACGCTTCGCCGCGCAAGAGTTGAACAACGCCGACACGCGTTTCAAGAGCGACCATCGGATCGTTGCGGCCCTTGATGCGGAATATCATGCCGAGGCGGCCCATCGGCCGGCTGCTGATCTCGCCTTCCAGCACGTCAAAAGCCATGTTCTCGAGCGCCTGATAGGCGAAGTCCTGAACCGCATTGGGCGCCACCTGATTCGGATCGCCGACACCGACGCCGCCGGTGAGCGCCTCGCGGCGAATCGACAGACGCCCGGCCCCGATCGCGGCGACACGGCCATTGTCGAAGCGCAAACCCTCGGGACTTAGCGTGAACGGCACGTTGCCGCCGATCTTGGCATTGGAGGTCACACGGCCGGTCAGACCAGCCGCCTCGATCAAGGGTTCGACGTTGAGATTTTCAAGATGCACAACCCCGCGCGTGGTCGATGCGCTGGCGAAATTATAGCTCAGCGGATCGAGCACAAGACGCCCTCCCGCGACGGCGGCGCTTGCCGAATCCAGACGGAAACTCTCCGGCGTGTAGGTGAATTGCGCCGCGATGTTTTCAATCGGAACGAACGTATCGATCCGCTGGGCGGTGATGGATTGGGCGGGCGCGACGGCAAGGGGCAGAAGCGAATCCAATTTGAGATTGAAGCTTACGCCCCGGACGCCGCCGGCCGCGCTTTGCAGGCCGAGCCCAGTGCTGACAACACGGCCATCGCTGGTGATGCCATCCTTGGACCAGCCGAGACGTCCGGTGAAACTGGCCATCCCCGCGACGCGCGTCCCGAACATGCCGAGGAACGGCACGATATCGGCGGGCTGCAATTGGTTGGGCGCGAAGACGAGACCTTGCGCGTCGATGGCGGCGCTGCCCGTGCCCGTCTGCATCGCATGGCGGAGCGCGACATTGGCAAGCCTGCGTTCGCCGGTGGTGACGGTAACATCGCCACGCCATTCGTCATTGGCCAGGTTCATCGCGCCGGTGGCGGAGACCGGCAGATAGCGCGCGGGCGCAAGAAGGTCGGAGAGCTCCGCCTGCGCGATCTCGACGCGGCCGTTCTGAAGGCCTGCGCCTTGCCCCGCGATCTGCAAGCGCCCTTCGCCATTGGCGAGCGCAGACCCAGCGGTTTCAAATTTCGCCGCGACATCGTCGAGACGCGCTTCGATCCGCCATCCTCTGGGCTCGCCGACGAACAAAGGCTGCGGAGGCGCGCCACAGATTTGGGCCGACGCGTCGCGCAGATAGACGACTCCACCATTGAGCAAGGAGGCGAACCGGACATCGGCGCATCCGGCGAGATCGAATGCGGTGCGAGTCCCCGCGCTTTGCAATCTGCCGCGGCCGGACATTTGCAGGCCCGGAAGATAGTCAAGATCGAGCGCGGTCTCGAATTCGGTTTGCGCATCGAAATTGCCTCCGCCGTAGCGATAGGAGGTCAGCGCCAAGCGGGTTGGGGGAAGTCCGCCGCCTCGAATGTCGAGGCCGAGCGCGCCCGTCATATCGGCGCCCGCCATATTAAGAAGCGGCCCTTCGCGTGGGCTGAGCGTGATCTTCGCACCCCCCATGCCGTCGAGAACAATGGGCGTGGCGCTCGTCACAATTGTCGCCGCGTCGCTGCGGGCGATTTCGAGCGAAGCTGTTTGCAGCGTCACGGTTTCGAGCGCCGTAACAATGGAAGCGGCAAGCGCGGCATCGCCGCTGGCGGTCGCGTAAGGCAAAGAGATCGCGCGGGGAATGTTGGCGCGTCCCGAAAGCGAGAGGCGCGCCGTGCCTTGTGTGCTTCCATCGCGAAGCGTGCCGTTCGCGGACGCCTCGACGCGGAATGCCTGGCTCGTAATTGTGCCATCCTTCAAACGATAGCGCAGGCCGGCGCCGTTCAAGACCGTGCGGGGCGTCCCTTCAAGCGACCATCCGGCTTGCGTGATGTTGGCGGTGAGCGTCGGCAGCGTGGTCTCGGCGGTCAGCCGCGCCAGCGATGCCTCTCCGCTGCCGGCATTCACGACTTCGACGCGCGACGTGCCGTTGGCAGCGATGCGCAAAGCGCCATCGGCGAATTGGAGTTCGGCGGCTGCAATATCTATCCGCTCGGTAAAGCGCGCGGCCGTGATCACGCCGCCAAAATTGGCACCGGCAAGTTGCACATCGAGATTGCCCCGGGCGCGCACATTGACGCGACCAGCGGCGAAATCCCCTTCGACACCTTCCACCGCGACACGCATTTCGGACGACGCGGCGGCCAGCGTGGCGGCAATCGCGGCGGCGGAGCGCAGCGTCAAATTTCCGGCGGCGAAAGCGAAGCGCGTGGAATTGCCGGCCCCTTGCCATTTCAATCCGCGAATATCGGCGGCGAGTTCGGCACCCTTGGCGCTGTTGCCTTGATAGGTGAGAGAATCGAGTTTCAACGTCGCCGAGCCGTCCAAGAATTCGCCGCGCGCGTCCGCCTTCAGCGTACCGGCGGAGAAAGCCCCGGCGATACCCTCGCCTTGCAGACGGCCCGGCTGCAAACTCGCATCGACATGGAGGACGCGGCGATTGGCGATTTCCAGATCGGCGGTGAAGCGCACATTGCCGTTCGGTGTGACCAGAAGAACATCGCCCTTTTCGATCGAGACAGCCGGGCCCTCGCCTTCCGGCGCCTGTGCCAATGCTTCGTCGATCAGCGCCTGCAACGAACCGAAGCTGAGTTTCTCCCCATCATAACCGACGCGTAGGAACGGACGCACCAGCTTCACCGCGGCGATCCCCGGCGTCATGCCGTCATTGAGATAGACGAACGTCACCTCCATGCTCTCGGCGGTGAAATCGGGCTGATCCACGGTTCCTGCGCGCACGCGGGCGAGAAAGCCACCCATGCTGAGCGCGCTGAAGCTCACTTCGGAGTCGATACCGCGTGTCCTGAGATAATTCTGCGCGATCAGCGCGACGACGGAATTGCGCTGGATGTAGAGCGCCACCGCGGCGGCGAGCAGCAGGGCAACAACACTTGCGAAGATGATTGCTAAAATCGTCCAGAAGCCGAAACGTCGTTTCGCGGCCGTTGGCGCATTCATTCGACGATCAGTTCGATCAGGAACGGCCCTTTCCGCGTCAGGCTCCCGCGCAGGAGATCGACGAAAACCTCCAGCGTCTCGGCGCGCGCCGCTTCCACGCCCTGACTTTCGGCGAGACCGACCCAATCGAGATTGGGCCGATCGAGCTCGAACAACCCGAGCGCGGTCGGTCCCGGCACGGCGCCGACGGCGGCAAGCTCTTTCAACAAAATGGCATATTTGCGGTTGGAGAGGATGATCGTGGTGACGTCGAGATTTTCGCGGGCGTAAGACCACAGCGCCTGCACCGTATACATGGCCGAGCCGTCCGCTTGCACGACGACGACGCGGCGGTCCGGCGCGGCGATGGCGGCGCCGACGGCCAAAGGAAGCCCACCGCCGATGGCCCCGCCCGGCACTTGCAGCCAATCATGCGGCGGCGCGTTGGCGGTGGCGGCGAAGAACGGCGCGCGCAGCGTGATCGCTTCATCGATCAGGATGGCGTGATCGGGCAGCAATGCGGCCAGCGTTTGGGCGGCGCCCTCCACCGACATCGGCCCGCTGGCGATTTCGAGCTTCGCATGTTTGAGCTGCGGGGCCGGCGGGCAATTCAGCTCGTCGGCCAGCGCCGCAAGCGCGTGTACGAGATCGTGCTCCGCGCCTGCCAGCTCATGCACCGCCGCGTCCCTAGGCGAGGCGATGCCGGGCTTGCCCGGATAGGCGAAGAACGTCACCGGCTCGCCCGCGCCGGCCAGGATCAGATGTTTGGTGCCCGCCAATTCTTCGACGGCGAGATCGACCACATAGGGCACCATGCGAATCGGATAGCGCCCGACGCCTCGTGCGATGCGGCCGTTGAAGGTGGGGGCCATCAGCTTCGCGCCGGTCTTGGCGGCGATGCGATGCGCATGGCCAAGCGCGGGCGCCGAAAGCGCAAGGTGCCCAAGAAGAAGGACGGTGGGTTCGCCCGACGCCAAGCTGCGCGCCGCTTCGCGCAAACGCTCGCCGCCGATTTTGGCGGGCACAGGCACGGCGAGCGCCAAGGCTTCCACCCCGCCATCGTTCCAGCTCACATCGGACGGCAGAATGAGCGTCGCGATGCCGAAGGGCGGCGTCCGCGCCGCCTGCACGGCCTCGGCTGCGGCGACACCCAATTCCTGAACTTGCGCGACTTTCCGTACCCAGCGGGAGACCGGCCGCGCCCAGCCCTCGGTGTCGGTGGTGAGCGGCGGGCGCAGAGGCGCGTGATAGGTCGCCTGGTCGCCGACAATATTAACGATCGGGCTATTGGCGCGTTCGGCGTTGTGCAGATTAGCAAGACCATTGGCGAGGCCCGGCCCGCAATGGAGCAGCGTCGCCGCCGGCGTTCCCTTGATGCGCCCATAGCCGTCGGCCGCGCCCGTCACCACGCCTTCGAACAGGCCGAGCACGCAACGCATCCCGCGCGCGCGGTCGAGCGCGGCGACGAAATGCATCTCGCTGGTGCCCGGATTGGCGAAGCAGGTATCGACGCCCGAGGCCAGCAGCGTCCGTACAAGACTCTCGGCGCCGATCATTTTACGGTTATTGAACCCTAGACATTGCAACAGCCTAGAGCATCATCTTCGGGAGCGGAAGCAGGCGGCTTCCATCGCGGGCGGCAATAGCGGGACATGCAATCGGTGGACGGCGCTTGGGAATTCTGGATCGACCGGGGCGGCACCTTCACCGATATCGTCGGCAGGCGCGGCGGCGGTGCGCTCGTCACGCATAAATTGCTGTCGGAGAGCCCCGAAAATTATGCCGACGCGGCAACCGCCGGCATACACGCGCTGATGGAACGCTATGGTGCGGGGCTCATCGCGGCGGTGAAGATGGGAACCACCGTCGCCACCAACGCGCTGCTCGAACGCAAAGGCGCGCCGACGGTGCTCGCGATCACGAAGGGCCACGCCGATGCGCTGCGCATCGGCCATCAGAACCGGCCCAAGATTTTTGCGAGGTCCATCGAATTGCCGGAGCCCGTCTATGCGCGCGTGGTCGAGATCGACGAGCGCGTCGGTCCCGGCGGCGAGATCATCGCGGCGCTCGATGAAGGTGCCGCGCGGGCGGCGTTGACGGCTGCATACGGGGAGGGCTTCCGCGCCGTCGCGATCGTGCTGATGCATGGCTACCGCTTTACCGCCCATGAGCGGCGCGTCGCGGAAATAGCCCGCGAGATCGGCTTCCCCCAAATCTCCGTCAGCCACGAAGTCAGTGCGCTGGTGAAATTGATCGGACGCGGCGATACCACCGTCGCCGACGCGTATCTTTCGCCCGTGCTCAACGCCTATGTCGAAAATCTGCGCGACGCGCTGGGGCGCGAGGTGCCCCTCTTCTTCATGCAATCGACGGGGGGCCTTGCCGATGCGCGCGCCTTCCGGGGCAAGGACGCCGTGCTGTCGGGACCGGCTGGCGGCGTGGTCGGCATGGTGGAGACGGCGCTGCAAGCGGACTTTGATGCGGTGATCGGCTTCGACATGGGCGGCACCTCGACGGATGTTTCGCACTACGCCGGTTCCTACGAGCGCACCCATGAGACGGTCATCGCCGGGAGCCGGATGCGCACGCCGATGCTCGCCATCCACACGGTAGCGGCGGGAGGCGGCTCGATCTGCCGCTTCGACGGAATGCGTCTGCGCGTGGGTCCGCAATCGGCGGGTGCGGTGCCGGGCCCCGCCTGTTACGGGCGCGGTGGGCCGCTGACGGTCACCGATTGCAATCTGATGCTGGGGCGGCTCAGGACCAAATTCTTCGACCCTATTTTCGGGCCGCATGGCGACGCGCCGCTGGATCGCGCCATCGTCGTCGAGAAATTCGCCGCCCTCGCGAATGAGGTCGCGGCCACAACCGGCAAACCCGCGGCACCGGAGGAGATCGCCGAAAGCTTCCTCGCCATCGCAGTCGAGAATATGGCCAAAGCGATCAAGCAGGTCTCCATCGAACGCGGCCATGACGTCACGCGTTACACGCTGGTCGCTTTCGGCGGCGCCGCCGGGCAGCACGCCTGCCTCGTCGCCGACCGGCTCGGCATCAAGCGCGTGATGATCCACCCGCTCGCCGGCGTGCTGTCGGCCTATGGTATCGGCCTTGCTCATATGCGGATCGTCCGTGAACGGACCATTGGCGTGAGAATCGGCGAATCCGAAGCCGCGCTTGCGAAAGCGGTGGACGAACTGGCGCATGACGCGAGGACGGCGCTGCTTGCTCAGAATGTCGCCTTCGACCGCGTGGACATCGTCGCGACCGCGGACTTACGTTACGAGGACGTCGATGCCGTGCTCACCGTGCCCTTCGGGGCGGAACGAGAGATGGGCGCCGCATTCGAGGCGCAACATCGTTTGCGCTTCGGGTTCAATGCCGCCGGCAAGCGCCTGATCGTCGAAACCATCTCCGTCGAAGCCATCGGCATTGCACGAAAGTATCACGACGGCGGCGCCCTGCCCGTTTCATCCACCAAAACCCCCGCCGCTCATGTTCGCGCCCGCATGGGTGGCGCGGATCACTACACGCCGATCCACGAACGCGATGCCCTGACGCCCGGCGCCGGGATTTCGGGCCCGGCGATCATCAGAGAGACGATCGCGACCACCATCGTCGAGCCGGGCTGGCGCGCCAGTGTCGATGCACAGCGCAACCTCATCCTCGAACGCGTCGTGGCGTTGCCGGGAAGAATCGCGCTCGGCACCAATGTCGATCCGGCGACGCTGGAAATCTTCAACAATCTCTTCATGGCGATTGCCGAAGAGATGGGACTCGCATTGCAGAACACGGCGTCGTCGGTGAACATCAAGGAGCGGCTGGATTTTTCCTGCGCGCTGTTCGACAGAAACGGCGAGCTGATCGCCAACGCGCCGCACATCCCGGTCCATCTCGGCTCGATGGGCGATTCGGTGCGCACCATTATCGACGCGCGCGGCGATGCGAGAGACGGGCGCGGCCTAAAGGCCGGCGACGTCTATGTGCTCAACGCGCCCTATCGCGGCGGCACGCATCTGCCCGACGTCACCGTGATCATGCCGGCCTTCGACGAGACCGGCACGCTGATCGCCTATATCGCGGCGCGCGGCCATCAGGCGGACATCGGCGGCATGACACCGGGCTCGATGCCGCCCTTCAGCCGCCACGTCGAAGAGGAAGGCGTGCTGATCGACAATTTCCTGCTGGTCGATGAGGGCAATTTCCGCGAGACCGAATTGCGCGCGCTGCTGGCTTCCGGGCGTTACCCCGCGCGCAATCCCGATCAGAACATCGCCGATTTGAAAGCGCAGATCGCCGCCTGCGTGAAGGGCGCCGCCGAATTGCGCGGGCTTGTGCGCACCTATGGGCGCGACGTGGTGCACGCCTATATGGGCCACGTGCAGGACAATGCCGCCGAATGCGTGCGCCGGGTGATCGACGGACTCAGCGATGGGGCTTTCGCATGCGAGATGGACAATGGTTCGACCATCCGCGTGGCGATCTCGGTCGATCGGGCGCGGCGCGCGGCGACGGTCGATTTCACCGGCACCAGCGGTCAGGCGCAGAACAATTTCAACGCGCCGCTGTCGATAGCCCGCGCCGTCGTGCTCTATGTCTTCCGCACGCTGGTGGAGGACGATATTCCGCTCAACGATGGCTGCATGCGGCCGATTACGATGGTGGTTCCGGAAGGCTCCTTGCTCAATCCGCGTTACCCCGCCGCCGTCGTCGCCGGCAATGTCGAAACCAGCCAGGCGATCAC
>SHWE01000006.1 GCA_009693985.1 Alphaproteobacteria bacterium
GCCTGATGGCGGCGGCGCAAGGGACGATGAACAATTTCACCTTCGGCAATAGCGCGCACCAATATTACGAGACGATCTGTGGCGGCGCGGGCGCAGGCCCGGATTTCGACGGAGCCAGCGCCGTGCACACGCATATGACGAATACGCGGCTGACCGATCCCGAAGTGCTGGAGACGCGCTTTCCGGTGCTAGTGGAGGAATTCGCGATACGCCGTGGCTCCGGCGGCAACGGACAAACGCATGGCGGCGACGGCGCGGTGCGCAAAATACGTTTTCGCGAGGCGATGAGCGCGGCCATCCTGTCGAACCGGCGGCGCATGGCACCCTTTGGGCTACATGGCGGCGAGGCGGGCGCGTCGGGGCGCAATTGGGTCGCGCGCGCCGGCGGCGAAGTGGAGAATTTCGGCGCGACGGCTACGGTGGAGATGAATGCGGGCGATGTCTTCGTCATCGAGACGCCCGGCGGCGGCGGATTTGGGAAAGCGAAACCCTGACGATGTGGCCCTTGCTCGGCATTGTCGTAGTGGTGGCGGGGTTTGCGCTGCGGCTGAACGGGATTCTCGTCGTCGCGGCGGCGGCTCTTGTCACGGGGCTGGCGGCCGGGCTCGATCTTGCGACCGTCATCGCGGCCTTCGGCAAAGCGTTCAACGAGAACCGCTATGTCAGCGTCGCCTTCCTGGTGCTGCCGGTGATCGGCGCGCTCGAACGGGCGGGATTGCAGGAACGCGCGCGGCAGCTGATCGCCAGCCTTAAAGTCGCGACGGCCGGGCGCATCCTCATGCTCTATCTTTTGATCCGCCAGGTCTCGGCGGCGGTGGGGCTTCTGTCGCTAGGCGGCCATGCGACGATGGTGCGGCCGCTGATCGCGCCGATGGCGGAGGCCGCCGCCGAATCGCGCAACAGCGCGCTTCCGACGCAGATGCGCGAGCGCATCCGCGCCCACGCGGCGGGCGTCGACAATATCGGCGCCTTCTTCGGCGAGGATATTTTCGTCGCCATCGGGTCGATCCTGCTGATGCGGGGCTTCCTCGAACAGAATGGCGTGCTGGTGGAACCGCTCAGCCTCTCATTATGGGCGATCCCGACCGCGATTGCCGCCTTCGCGATTCATGCGGCCCGGCTGTTCCTGCTCGAACGCACGCTTCGGGGCACGGAAAAATCGCGATGATCGGGCTCGGCGCGGTCTATCTCTTTGCCGGTCTGGTGTTCGCGGCGGTCGCGGCGGCCAGCGCCCTCGACCGCACCAATAAGCCGCGGTGGTTGAACGCAGGCTTCTGGGGTTTGCTTGCGGCAAGCTTCTTGTTCGGCGATGTGCTCGGCGATTTCGGCAATGGTGTCCTGGTGCTGTCGCTGGTGGCGGTCGCAGGCTTTGGGCTTGGCATCGGAGCCCTCGCGACCACCGGCACCGAAGAACGCCGCGAATCCGCGCGGCGCTTCGGCAACAAACTCTTCTTCATCGCCCTGACGATCCCGGCGATCACCTTGGCGGGCTCGCTCGCGTTCAAATATGTGTTCGTCGGAGGGGCGCCGCTGGTCGATCCGGCGCAAGTGACGTTGGTGTCGCTGGCGCTCGCGACCATCGTGGCGGCGTTCATTGCGCGCGCGGTGCTGAAACAGCCCTTCCCCGCCATGTTGCAGGAAGGACGGCGGCTGCTCGATCTGGTGAGCTGGGCGGCGCTGCTGCCGCAGATGCTGGCAGCGCTGGGCGCCGTGTTCGCGCTGGCGGGCGTCGGCGGCATCGTCGGCGGGCTCGCGGTGCAGGTGATCCCGGGCGAGAGCCCGCTCGCCGCTGTCATCGCTTACACGGTCGGCATGGCGTTGTTCACCGCGATCATGGGCAATGCCTTCGCGGCCTTTCCGGTGATGACGGCAGGGATCGGCCTGCCGCTCATCGTGACGAAGTTCGGCGGCGATCCCGCCATCATGGCGGCCATCGGCATGTTGTCGGGTTTCTGCGGTACGTTGACGACGCCGATGGCGGCGAATTTCAATCTGGTGCCGGTGGCGCTGCTCAATCTTACCGACCGCTATGCCGTCATCAAGGCGCAATTTCCGACCGCGTTGATGGTCCTCTTTGCCAATACGGTGCTGATGTATGCCATCGTCTATCGCTGAACAATTGGACGACGCCCTGGCGGCGCGGTTCGCGAATATCGCGCTCGGCCATGTCGCGCGTGAATTTCCCAATGTGCAGGCGGCGCCCCGCGAAGTGCATCCGATCTTCTATGGCAGCTATGATTGGCATTCCTGCGTCCATTCCTATTGGCTGCTGGCAACAAGCTTGCGGCTGTTTCCCGAAATCAAAGAAGCCGGCGCGATTCACTGGCTGTTCGATAAAGCCTTCACCGAAGAAAGGATCGCTGGCGAGCTTGCCTATCTGGAGCCCGCGACCAAACGCGGCTTCGAACGGCCCTATGGCTGGGCGTGGCTGCTGATGCTGCAAGCCGAATTGCTGCGCCATGAAAATGATTGGGCGCTTGCCGTGCAACCGCTGGCGTCATTGTTCGCCGCGCGCTTTCGCGAGCATTTGCCCAAAGCGACCTATCCGGTGCGCAGCGGCGTCCACAGCAGCACGGCGTTCGCCCTCGCCATCGCGCTCGAATATGCGGAAGAAGCGGACGATCAAACGCTCGCCGAGCTCATCCGCAAAACCGCGCTCGGCTGGTACGCGAAGGACGCGGATTGCCAAGCGTGGGAGCCGTCGGGCGAGGATTTCCTCTCGCCCGCGCTCACCGAAGCGCAATGCATGCGCCGCGTGCTCGCAGCCAGCGATTTCCCCGCCTGGCTCGACCGCTTCCTGCCGCGCCTCGCGCAGCGACAACCCGCCAGCCTGTTCACGCCCGCGATCGTGTCCGACCGCAGCGACGGGCGCATCGTCCATCTCGACGGGCTCAATCTCAGCCGTGCCTGGGCGTGGGAAAAAATCGCGGATTCGTTACCGTCCGGCGGCCCCGTCGGGACAATCGCGCGGGACACGGCCGAGCAACATCTCGCCGCAAGCCTTCCTTATATTTCAGGCGATTACATGGGCGAACATTGGCTCGCGAGCTTCGCTTTGTTGGCGCTCCGCCCTGGTCCCTAAAGGCGCGATGGGATAATTTCACACCGCCGTGAGTGACCCGTCCGTGTCGCGCGTAGGAGGTGGTATGAGACTGCTCAACAAACTCATCATGCTCGGCCATCGTTATCTTGGCATCGCCATCAGCCTTCTGGTGGTGGTGTGGTTCGGCTCGGGCATCGTGATGATGTATGCGGGCGGCATGCCGCGTCTGGCGCCGGAGTTGCGCCTGGAGCGCCTGCCGGACCTCGACACTTCGCGCGTTCAACTCACCCTCGCCGAAGCCGCCGCCAAGGCGGATTATGACGCCACGGCGGGCTGGAGCGGCGGGCGGGTCAGCCTGTTGATGCTGATGGATCGCCCGGCCTATCGCTTCACCGGCGGCGCCACCGTGTTCGCCGACAATGGCGAGGTGATGGAGGACGTGAACCTCGCGCAGGCGACGACCATCGCCAGCCGGTTCGCCAATGTGCCGGAAAACCAGATACGCCATGTCGGCACGCTGACCTCACCCGATCAATGGACGCTCGGCCAGGGCCGCGCCATGCCGCAATACAAATTCGCGGTCGACGACGAGGCGGGCACCGAACTCTATGTCCGGGCGAGCGCCGGCGAGGTGACCTTACGCACGACCTCGCAGCAGCGCTTCTTCGCCTGGATCGGCGTCATCCCGCATTGGCTCTATTTCGCGCCGCTGCGCGTCAACCAGCCGCTCTGGTACGACATCATGGTGTGGACCTCCTCGCTCGCCTGCGTGCTGGCGATCATGGGTCTGGTGCTGATGGTGACCAAGCTGCGCCGGCCCAAGCCCTTCAAGCTGTCGGCCGCCATTCCCTATACCGGCTGGATGCGCTGGCACTACATCACCGGCTCGGTGTTCGGCCTCTTCACGCTGACCTGGGCGTTCAGCGGTCTGTTGTCGATGGAGCCTTACACCTGGACACAGGTCGAAGCGGTGTCGATTCCGCGCGACGTCTTCACCGGCGGCGCTCTCGATTTCTCGAAATACGGCAAGGTCGAGCCCGCCGTATGGAACCGCGCGCTCGAAGGGCGCGGCATCAAGGAAGTCGATTTCACCCGCATTCAGGACGGGCATTATTATCTCGTCCGTCCCGCGCCTCCGGCGGGCGTCGAAGCAGCGCGGCGCGAGCGGCTGCACCAGCCCTACAATGTGAACGGGCGCGCCGAACCGGATTTGCTGCTGCTCGCCGCCGACACGATGGACGTCAAGCGCGAGGCCTTCAGCACCGAATCGCTGGTGGCGCGGCTGGAAAAGGGCGTGCCCAATACGCCCATCGTCGAGCAGACGCTGCTGACGGACTACGACAATTACTATTATTCGCGCGGCCGCATCACGCCGCTGCCGGTGCTACGGGTCAAATTCCAGGACGCGATGCAGACCTGGCTTTATGTCGATCCGAAGCTGAGCCAGCCGCTCGCCTCCATCAACAAATACAATCGCATCGAACGCTGGGCGTATAATGGCCTGCACAGCCTCGACTTCTCGTTCTGGTACAACAACGCGTCATGGTATTGGGGGATGCTGGTGCTGCTGCTGGGCGGCCTCGCATCGAGCCTGATCGGGTTGTGCCTCGGGATCGCGCGGATGCGGCGGGGCGCGGCGCGAAATCTCGGCGCGCTGGGCAAGCACGGAACCCGGGCCGCACCGGCGGAGTAACCCCCAATGTTGTCATGGCCCGGCTTGACCGGGCCATCCACTGCCTGCGCATTTGCGCAGAGAGGGAATCCTACGCCCGCCTGGATGGCCCGCTGTTGCGGGCCATGACATGCGATTCCATAAAATAAAATGGCTCTAGATGAGTAGGTCAGCCCGGCGCGGGAGTGGGCCGCGCGGCGAAGCGCGACTTGAACCAGCGATCCAGCATGACCCGCTCATAGGACAGCGTCCGCGAGCCGCCCGAGCGGAATCCGGAAAAGGTCATGTAATTTTGATCGATCAGCACTTCCTCGCCGCTGAGCGGCGCGTCGTTGGGGCGCGTCAGCACATAGCGCAGCCTTATGCGCGGCCAAGTGATCTCGGTCATCATGCGCACATCGTAGGCATTGAGACTGTACGGATGGTATTCGCCGGCGAGATCGACATTCAGCACGTCGATGGCGATCTGCTCGCCAGGACCGAGATAGCGCGTGGCTAATTCCTGGAAGATCTTCTCGAGTTCCTTGACGGTGCGCTCGTAGCGGTGGGCGCCGTAACCGCCATAAAGGCTGGCGTCGTAAAAGCGCTCCGGCGCGATAAAATTCACCTTCACATCGGCGGCAGTAGCCGCGGATGCTGCGGACGGAAACAGGCCGGCACCGGCCAGGAGAAGCGCCAAACACAGGGATTTGCGCATCGTCATTCCTTCAGCTCGAAGGTTCGGAGTCCGATCCTAGCACGAATCCTCAGTAAAGGACGACCGAGCGGATCGACTTGCCTTCATGCATGAGATGGAAGGCGTCGTTGATCTTTTCAAGTGGCATGGTGTGGGTGATCAAATCGTCGATATTGATCTTACCTTCCATATACCAATCGACGATTTTGGGAACGTCGCTGCGGCCCCTGGCGCCGCCGAAGGCGGTCCCTTTCCACACCCGGCCCGTCACCAATTGGAACGGCCGCGTCGCGATCTCCTGCCCGGCCCCCGCCACGCCGATGATGACGCTCATGCCCCAGCCCTTGTGGCAGCATTCGAGCGCCTGGCGCATCGCCTTCACATTGCCGATGCATTCGAAGCTGTAATCGGCGCCGCCATTGGTGAGCGCCACCAGATGCGCGACCAGATCGCCCGCGACCTCGCTCGGATTCACGAAATCCGTCATGCCGAGCTTTTGTGCGAGCACGCGCTTGGAAGGTACCAGGTCGACGCCGACGATCTGCGACGCGCCCGCCATGCGCGCCCCTTGGACGACGTTGAGTCCGATCCCGCCGAGGCCGAAGACGACGACGCGCGAGCCCGGCTCGACTTTCGCCGTGTTGATGACGGCGCCTATTCCGGTGGTGACGCCGCAGCCGATGTAACAGACCTTGTCGAAGGGCGCGTCGGAACGGATTTTCGCCAGCGCGATTTCCGGAAGCACGGTGAAATTCGCGAAGGTCGAGCAGCCCATGTAATGCAGCACGGGCTTGCCCTTGTAGGAGAAGCGGCTGGTGCCGTCGGGCATGACACCCGCGCCTTGGGTCGGGCGAATCGCCTGGCAGAGATTGGTCTTGGGGTTGAGGCAATATTCGCAGGTGCCGCATTCGGGCGTGTAGAGCGGGATGACGTGATCGCCGGGTCTCAGCGAGGTAACGCCCTTGCCGACCTCCACCACGATCCCGGCGCCCTCATGCCCAAGGATCACGGGAAAGCGCCCTTCCGGATCCTCGCCCGAAAGCGTGAAAGCGTCGGTATGGCACACGCCGGTCGCCTTCAGCTCCACCAGAACCTCGCCGGCGCGCGGGCCGTCGAGCGTCACATCGACGATCTCCAACGGTCTTCCCACCTCGAAGGCCAATGCGGCTTTCACATTCATAAGAGGTCCCCCTGCGACCACCCCTGCCCCCCAATGATCGGCGCAAAGCGCCAAAAACTGCAAGCTCTTAGGGGCGGGTGCGACGTCGGCGAAACCGTCGCAATTCGATCCATGTTCTGCTATTTTGCCGCCCATAGCCTGTTGCACATAAGGGAGGCAAGGGATGTCAAATCGTTTTGCGATAGCAGTGGCGGCGATGGTCGCGTTGGGAACAGCCTCGGTGACCATGCAGTCCCAGGCCGCGCCCGCAGGTCTCGACTACGAATTCTTCAAGACCAGGGTTCAGCCCATCTTCGCCAAGGACCGCCCCGGTCATGCGCCCTGCGTCATGTGCCATACGGAGGCCAACAATTTCCTGCGGCTGGAGCCGCTGGCGCCCGGCCAGACCACGTGGAACGAAGCGCAGACCCGCAAGCAATTCGAGTCGATCTCGAAACTGGTGACGCCTGCGAACCGCGCGGAGAGCCGGCTGCTTATCCACCCGCTGGCGCCTGAAGCCGGCGGCGACCTGTTCCATTCCGGCGGCCGTCAGTTCATGACCAAGGACGATCCGGACTTCAAGATTCTGGCCCAGTGGGCCGGCGTGCGTTAGACCGCACACTCTAGAATCGAAACGGGCCGGGGCTTTCACCCCGGCCCGTTCGTTTTTGTCAGAACCTCAGATCAATTCGACGCAAGCGTGCCGATGCGCTTCGGCACTTCGCCGACCGGCACCACGGCCTTGATCTTCTTGGTCTTCATGTCGATCGCGGTGACCGACTTCAGGCCCGAATTGGAGATGTAGATCTGGCCGTCGGAGGTGAACGTCACCCAATTCGCTACCGAGCCGCCCAGACGCCGTCCCGGGATTTGCAGGTCGGGCAGCATGACGGTGTCGGTCAGCTTCAGGTCCGACGTGTTGTAAACGAACACAGCGTTCTGCGGGATGCTGGTGACCCACAGCTGCGTGCCGTCCGGCGATACGCCGATGCCGTGCGAGGGCGCGTCTTCGCGGCCCGGATCCATGTCGACGCCCGCCTTGGTGAGCGGCAGCTTGACGCGAGCGACTTCCTTGCGCGTCGCGACATCGAGAACCGCATAGCCGTCCCACGAAGCAAGCTGGACATAGATGCGCTTCGGCGAGCCGTTTGCATTGTGCTCGACCGTCATCGGGCGCACGCCCTTGTCGAACTTATGCTCCCAGGCGATCGTCTGCGTCTTGAGGTCGAACATCGTGAACATGCCGGTCTGCACCGAGCCGCAGAAGGCGTTCAAGCCGTCGGCGCTGGTATAGCAATTGTGCAGGCGGCCCTTGGTCGGGATGGTCTTGGCCACTTCCATCTTCACCGGATCGACGATGTCGAGCGCCCCGTCGCCGCGCGCGATGGCGACGACGATGCGGCCGTCCTTGGCGACGGCGATATTGTTCGGGCGGTTCGACAGCTTGATCTGCTTCAACCGCTTGGCGGTCTTCTGGTCGAACACATCGAGCGAGGCGTCATGTTCGTTGCTGATGTAGACCTTCGTCTTGTCGGGCGAGAACGCGACGCCATGCGCGCCGAGCATCGGGAAATTCTGCACGACCTTGTTGGTCGCCGAGTCGATGACGTGCACGGAATCGCCCGCGGCGTTGGTCACGTAGACGAGCCCGGCGGCGGCCGGCAGCGGCGCGAGGCCGAGAAGAAGCACAGAGCATTTCAAGGCGGTTCTCAGAGTCATCATGGGCTGGTAGCTCCTCCTGGCTTGGACATCCCGCGAATAGAACCCGGAGCGTAAGTGCAGACCGGGTTTTTCTCAAGGTTGAGCGGGCCCGCGCCTGCGCACGCAATCGTGCGCATCACAGCTTTCATTCGCGAATCTCCTCCACCTCGGGGGGTATGCGCTTCCCAGATAATACTAGATATTTATGTGAATATAAATATAACACATGGAGATATTGTTGTAGTTCGGATTGCCCGATAGGGTGATGGGAAATAGGGGGCTTAGGGGACTGGCATCATGAGTTAGGCAGACATCAACGCTGGCGGCATACAGGCACGGGCCAGCAGCACACGGGGCTGGCGCGAGCTCTGGCTCAAGGAAGATTGGTGGGCGATCTGGCTCGGCCTTTCCATCGTCGCCATCGGCCTCATCCTCTTCGCCAATGGCACCAGCTGGCGCTATGTCGGGGTGCTGCCGCCCCGTTGGACGGACCCGGCGGTGCTGAGCCAGCATTTCGCCGGCAACTGGCAGCGTTATGTCGTGCAATTCGTATTGTGGGCGGCGGCCTTCTCGGTGGCGCTCAGCACGATGGGCCGCAAGGTACGCGAGTTCCTCCCCGCCTTCGCGTTGCTCTATGCGATGTCGCTCGCCGTTTTCGTCATCGGACAATGGGAAACCGCAAATTTCTACGGCTTCGAGGCGCCGCTGGTGGCGCTGCTCTTGGGCCTCGCCATCGCCAATACCTACGGCCTGCCGCGCTCATTCGATGCCGGCTTCCGCGTCGAGTTCTACGTCAAGACCGCCATCGTGCTCTTGGGCGCGACCGTGCCGTTTACGCTGATCATCTGGGCGGGACCCGTTGCCATTGTGCAAGCCTCCATCGTCTCGCTCATTACCTTCGGCGTGATCTATTGGGTGGGCACGCGGCTCGGACTCGACCGCCGGCTCGCCGCGACGCTTGGCGTCGGCGGGGCGGTGTGCGGCGTATCGGCGGCGATTGCGATCTCGGGCGCGGTCGGCGGCAAGAAGGAAGACGCCCCCATCGCGATCACGCTGGTGATCCTGTGGGCCATCGTGATGATCTTCGTGCTGCCCATCGTCGCGCACGCATTCAATCTGCCGGCGGGCGTCGGCGGCGCCTGGATCGGCACCAGCGAATTCGCCGATGCCGCGGGCATCGCCGCGGCGCAGACCTACGCCAACATGGTCAACACCAGCAATCCCGCCGGCGGCACCGGCGATCAGGCGGTGCTCGCCTTCACGCTGATGAAAGTGGTCGGGCGCGATGTGTGGATCGGCATCTGGGCCTTCGTGCTCGCTATCGTCGCCACCACGCGCTGGGAACAGGGCCCGATGGGACGCAAAGCCAACGCCGCGGAAATCTGGTGGCGCTTCCCGAAATTCGTCATCGGCTTTTTTCTCGCCTCCATCATCATTACCTGGGTGACGCGCGATTATTCGCTCGCCGAACACAACAGAGAGGTGATCCCGGGCCTGGTCGCGCCGATCAAGGATTTGCGCAGCTGGGCGTTCATCTTCTGCTTCCTCTCGATCGGGCTGACCACGCGCTTCCGCGAACTTGCCGCGGCCGGCATCAAGCCGTTCATCGCCTTCAGTTCCGGCGTTGCGGTCAATGTCGTGCTCGGCTTCGTGCTTTCGGCCTATGTGTTCGCCACCTATTGGACCAATTTGAGCCTCGCCCCATGACGGGAGTAGCGGTGCCCGCGAAGTGCCGGAATTGCCGGCACTTCCGCAACGACCCGGCCTATTTGGAGGCCGCCATCAAGGGCCTCAGCGCGATGAGCTCGGCCTGGGGTTCTGTGCGCGCCGACGATGGGCTGTGCCTCCATCATGATCGCTATCTCTCGGCGGAAGCCTCATGCCGCGATTTCCAGGCGGAGGCGGTCACCGCCATTTTGTGCTAGCCTTCCTCCCAATTTCCAGGGAGGAACGATCCATGAAGCGCGTGTCCACCGCTGTTGCCTTTGCCGCTCTCATGCTCACCGCGTCGGTGCCAGCTTCGGCCCAGAACAACGCGAACCTGCAAATCATCTGGATCGACGTCGAGGGCGGAGCTGCCACTCTGTTCGTCTCGCCGTCCGGTCAATCGCTGCTGTTCGACACCGGCTATCCGGGCAATGGCGACCGCGACGCCAAGCGCATCTTCGCCGCCGCGCAGAAGGCGGGCCTCAGGCAGATCGATCATGTGGTGATCAGCCATTGGCATGGCGATCATGTCGGGGGTCTGGAAGCGCTCTCCAAGCTGATCCCGCTGGGACGGTTCTACGATCACGGCGACGGCGTCGAAACGGTCGATCGTCCGCGGCTTGAGGGCTACAAGGCGATTGCCGGCGCCAAGCGCACGATTCTGAAAGCCGGCGACACGATCCCGTTCCCCGGCGTTCAGACGCGCGTGCTGGTTTCCGAAGGTCCGGTGATCGCGACCCCGATCAATGGCGGCGGAGCCAATGCGCTCTGCACCAATGCCGTGCGCCAAGCGCCGGCCGGCCCCGAGAACATCCGCATGGTCGGGCTTTCGGTCACTTACGGCAATTTCAAATTCGCCAGCCTCGGCGATCTCGATTGGTCACGCGAGATGGAGCTGGCCTGCCCGGTCAACAAGCTCGGCGCCGTCACCGTCTACACGATCAACCGTCATGGCGGACTCGACAATTCCGGCGCGCCCGCTTTGCTCGGCGCCATCAAGCCGCAAGTGATGGTCGTCAATAACGGCCCCCGCAAAGGTCTCGGCGCCAAGGACGACCGCGTCAAGCCGATCGCGGCTCCAGGCAGCGCACCCTATGAGGCGAACGGCTATCTGCGGATGGCGAAGCTGCCGGGCATGGAAGGCATCTGGCAGGGACACCGCTCGCTGCTGGACAGCGATCCCGCCCACAACACCGCGCCGGACATGATCGCGAATCTCGAAGAAGGCCCGACGGACCAGGGACATTCGATCACCGCGTCGGTCGCGGCAAACGGGTCGTTCACAATGACCAATGCGCGCAACGGATTCACCAGGACCTATATGGCGAAGTAGTCAGCGCGCCGCCGTCAGCTCCGACCATTTTTCGCGCAGACGGTCGCGCAGGACCTTGCCGCGATCGCTCTTGGGCAATTCGTCGACGATGAAAAGCCGCTTCGGCCGCTTGGGCAGAGGCAGCTTCGCCGCGCAATAGCTGAGCACGGCTTCCGCGTCGTAGCCGGAATTGGGTTTCAACACCGCGAAGGCGACGACCTCCTCGCCATAGATCGGATCGGGCACGCCGACCGACGCCGCATCGAGCACGCCGGGATGGGCGAGCAGGACGCCGTCGATCTCGACCGGCGAGATGTTGGCGCCGCCGCGGATGATGAGATCCTTGGCGCGCCCCGTGATGCGCACGAAGCCGTCTTCGTCGATGGAAGCAAGGTCGCCCGATTTGATCCAGCGTCCGCGCACGGGTTCGAGCGTGCCGTCGTCTTGCAGGAGACCAATGGCCGATTGCGGACCCGTCACGGCGATTTCGCCTTCGACACCCGGCGGACAGGGTTTGCCGTCGGCATCGAGAATGGCGAATTCCTGATGTTTGACTGGCGGACCGACCGTGCCGATACGGCGCTTGTAATGGCGGTTGCCGCAAATCCAGCCGACCTCGGACATGCCGTAGGCTTGCAGCAGCGTGACGCCGTACATTTTTTCGAAGCGCACCCATTGTTCGGGCGATAGCGGCGCCGAGCTCGAACTCATCAGGCGCAAAGTGGGGATGTCGCTTGCGCTGATATCGAGCGGCTTGTTCAGCATCATATTGATGACGGTCGGCACGCCGGCCGCGAAACTGATGCGGTATTTGCGGATCCAATCGAAGAAGCGGCTATGCGAAAAACGCCGCGCGATGTGCAGCGTCGTGCCCAATTGCAGGAACGGCATCAGGCTGAGCACCTGCGCCGAATTCCAGCCGAAGGAGCGATATTCGAGCGCTCTGTCCTCTGCGGTGAGGCCGAGGAAATCGATGGTCGAAAGCCCGTTCAGCCAATAGGCGACGTGATCGTAGACGACGATCTTCGGCCGGTCGGTGGTGCCCGAGGTGCAGAAAATGCACGACACATCGAGCGGTTCGTTGCGTTCGGAGAGAGATGCCGGATCGGCGCCGCGCGCCAGATGCGCGAAGAATTCGTCGCTGGCATTCGTGAACGGCCCGAATCGGACGATAGGCGCGGCCGTACCAAAACGCAGCGCCGCGCTATCGAGGTCCTTGTGAACAAGGATCAACGCGGGCGCGATGGAAGCCGTGAGCGCGGAGATATGCTCGGCGTTGAGCTCGATATTGAGCGGGCAGATGACGGCGCCGATGCGCCAGGTGGCGAACCAGATCAGCAGTTTCTCGATACACTCATCCGATAGAAGAACGATGCGGCTGCCCTTGGCGAGCCCACGTTTCTTCAAATCGGCGGCGATGTCGGTAACGAGCGCTTCCAACTCGGCGAAATTCAGCGAGACATCCTGGTCGATATCGACAAGCGCGAGCCGTTCGGGATCGCGCGCAGCGTATGCCGTCAGCAATTCGGCGACGGGGCGGTAAGGAATCGCAAGGCTCTGATGGCCGAACGGATCGGACATTCTCAGTGGCCGGTCCGAGCCAGGATCTCCGTCCAGCCCTTCATGCGGTCCTTGACGTTCTTGATCTGCGCGATGCTGAAGAAATCCTCCAGCTTCACGCGGTCGACCGGATATTGCGGCCGCATGAAATCCTGCTCGAAGCCGTAAGGCACCGTCGCGTCGATTCCCATGCCGCCTTCATAGCGCGTGTTGCTGGCGGTCCATTCCTTATCGCCCGCCGTCATGCGCTCGGCCGGCATGAAGGTTTGCCCGCGTCCGCCCGGCGTCGGATTGAGGATGTCGGTGCGCGGGTTGACGCGCGTCGTCAGGGCCCACATCACCTCGTCCATGCTGTAGATATTGGTGTCTTCGCTGACCGCGATGGCGAAGCGCATCCCTTGCGAAGTCGACAGCAGCGCGGTCAGGAAATTGCGCTGCCAACCTTCTTCCAGCCGATTACGCTTCTTGACCTGGATGATGACGCCGCCCCAATCGGTCATGCAGTACGGGATGTTCACGTCCTGGATCACGCCGGGCTGCATCCGGTTGCACAGCTCGAACATCGCCGCTTCCCGGATGGACGTGTCGATATTGTGCTCGTCCAGCGTGTGGGCGCCAAGGCAATAGATGATCGGCTTCGACTCCGGTTTGCGCATCGTGATTGCGGTGACGTGGAAAGTGGGCGCCTTGTAGGACTTGCCCATATAGCCCGCCCATTCGGGATGGAAATGGTGCTTGCCCTGGGTGCCGTCGGCTTCGGCTTCCGCCGTTTCAAACCGCGTGTCGCGCGGATCGACATAGCCTTCCAGCACGATCTCGGCATCGGCAATCGCCATGGCATCGACCGTGCGCGCTTTGACGAGCCGCACCGGAAAGCCCTGCACCGCGCCGGCGACGCCGATCTCGTCGCAGCCATAGGGCAGGATCACATAATCGAACGCCGCGCCCGCCAGCAGCGTGCAGGCCGGCGGCACGCCAAAATTGAACGTCAGCGGCACGCGCGTCCGCTGCCGATGCGCCTCGCTCACCACCTGCCACATATGCGAGCCCGGCGAGATCTGGAACGTGCCGATATTGCCCCAGCGAAAATTCATCCGGTTGTAGCCGACATCGGTGCCGTCGCCGAAACTCGCGCCGGAAATGCAGCGGATGCCGGAACCGATGGTGGCTTCCTTTTCCAGCGCGGTGTGGCGGATGGCCACGAGATAGGGGTTCACATCGTTGGGCTGCTCGATCACGATCTCCTGGCAGGGCGCGGATTTTTGCGCGATCTCCTCGCCCGGCAACGGCTTGTTGAGCGCGCGCGCCAGGCGATGGGTGCGGTCCTTGTCGTTCTCCCAGCCGAACATCCGGTTCATCACTTCGATATTGCCGAAGAGATTGGTCAGCACGCGGTGGTTGGGCTTGCCCTTCACGTTGTGGAACAAAGCCGGCGGGCCGCCATCCATCAGCTTCTGCAAGCCGGTGACTTCGAGGTCGGGATCGACCTCTTTTTCGGTCTCGATCAGGTCGCCGCGCTCTTTCAGCCAGGCGAGCGTCGAGCGCAAATCGATCAGATGCGCCGTATCGCGCGCTGCCGGGGGCGTTTTTTGGTCCATTCTCGCACGTCCTTCTCTGTCGGCCCCTTATGGCAGGGCCGCGCGCGGCTTTGAAGCACCTCTGCGCGGCTTCCATAATTTTACAACGGCAAGGCGCACCGATGTGAAATTTCGAACCTTGGGACCCCGCGACGGCCTGCCCTTCCGGGCCGGCACGAAACCGGTGTAAATCCAGAAGATGAACACCGCTTCTCCGGCCTATCGCTGGAACATCCTGCTTCTGCTGTCGGCCTCGCAGGCGATTGCCTATATCGACCGGGTCAATTTCTCGGTGGTCGGGCCGGAGCTGATCCGCGATCACGGTTTTTCCACCGCGACGTTCGGATTTCTGCAATCGGTTTTCAATTGGGCGTTCACCGCCTCGCTGCTGCTGGCCGGGCCGTTCACCGATTGGGTGCGGCCGCGGATTTCCTATCCGCTGGGCGTCGGGTTCTGGTCGCTGGCGACGGCGTTGTGCAGCACCAGCACGGCGTTCGTGCCGCTGGCGTTTTTCCGCGCACTGGTCGGAATCGGTGAGGCGCCGATGATTCCGTCCGGCTCGCGCGTCATCCGCGAGACCTTCCCGCAGAAGCAACGCGCCTTCGCGGTGGGCACGTTCTTCGCCGGCAATAAAATCGGCCTGACGCTGGGCATCCCCTTCGCCTCGATCGTGCTGGTGAATTGGGGATTCCAGTGGGTCTTCTATACGACGGGCTCGCTCGGCCTGTTGTGGCTGGCGTTGTGGTTTCTGGTCTACCGCGCGCCGCCGCGCGAGGTGGAAAAGCCGACGCAAGCCCAAGCGCAAATCCGCTGGTCGACCTTGCTGCGCTATCGCACCACGTGGGGCGTGATGCTCGGGCAAGCGGGCTATCTCTATATCTATTACGTCTTCGCCACCTGGTTGCCGGGCTATCTTGTTCTGCAACGCGGCATGTCGGTGCTGGCGACCGGCTTCGTCGGGATGCTGCCGTTCCTGATCGGCACCATCTGTGTCGTTCTTGGCGGCTGGGCGGGCGACCGGCTGATCGCGCGAGGCTGGCGCGTGACCATCGTGCGCAAGGGCTTCGGCGTCGGCGGCCTCTTAGGCGCTACCATCTTCACCATCGCCGGGGCCTATAGCGAAGAGACCGTGCTCGCCGTGACTCTGCTGACGCTGTCGGTGGCGAGCTTCAGCTTCTCGACCGCGGCGCTCAATTCCATGCCCATCGACGTGGCGCCGCCTCATATCGTGTCCTCGCTCGTCTCGTTGCAGAATTTCGGCGGCAATGTCGGCGGCTCCTTCGCGCCGGTGGTGACGGGCCTCTTGATCTCGTCATCGTCTGATTTCACGCTGCCGCTCTTGGTGGCGGCAGGCGTCGCGCTGGTGTTCGGCTGTGGCTCCTATGCGTTCATCGTCGGCGACCTCGACCGCCAATTGGTAGCGCCCGAGGATGAACCCGCGCTGCCGGTGGCGGCGAGGCGCGCCACATGAGTGTCGGTCTCGTCGGCGAGCCCATAAAGCGCAAAGAAGACGCGGCGCTGCTGATCGGCCGCGGGCGTTATACCGACGACATGCCGATTCCGGCCGGAACGCTCGCCGCCCATATCGTTCGGTCGCCGCACGCCCATGCGCGTATCGTCGGCATCGATATTTCGGCGGCGCTTGCATTGCCCGGCATCGCCGCCGTGATCACCGGCGAGGACATCAAAAAGATGTCCGACCCGTTTCTCGTGGCGATCAAGGAACCGGTCCCGCAATGGTCGCTGGCGGTGGAACGCGTGCGCTATGCCGGCGAGCCAGTGGCGGTGATCATCGCGGCGAACCGCTATATCGCGGAGGACGCGGCGCCTTTGGTCGATGTGAATTACGAGCTGCTTGCCGCCGCGATCACGCCCGAGGCGGCGATGGCGGCGGGCGCGATTGTGCTGCATGAAGGCGCCGGATCGAACGTCATCGGGAAACGCGAATTCACTTATGGCGAACCGGACCTGGCGTTCGAGCAAGCCCACCGCGTCGTGGAACTGACCACCGAATATCCGCGCAATTCCTTCACGCCGCTGGAATGCTTCGTCGTCGTCGCCGAATATCGCCCGGGCGATGCGAGCTATGACGTGCTGTCGAATTTCCAGGGGCCATTCAGTGCCCACCCCGTAATGGCCCGCGCGCTTCGCGTCGCCAGCAACAAATTGCGCTTGCGCACGCCGCCCGATAGCGGCGGCAGTTTCGGCATCAAGCTCTCGGTGTTTCCCTTCATCGTGCTGATGGGGCTCGCCGCGCGCATCGTTGGACGCCCGGTGAAATGGGTGGAAGACCGCCAGGAACATCTCATCGCCGCAAGCTCCGGCCCCAATCGCATCACCCATGCGCAAGCCGCAGTGGCCGCGGACGGAAAACTCCTCGCGCTTCGTCTCGACCAGACCGAGGATTACGGCGCCTATTTGCGCGCGCCGATGCCGGGGCCGCTCTACCGCATGCATGGGGCCTCGACCGGCGCCTACGACATCCGCAATCTCGCGATCAGCAACCGCATCGTGCTGACCAACAAAGCACCCGCGAGCCTCATTCGCGGCTTCGGCGGGCCGCAACTTTATCTGGCGCTCGAAAGGCTGATGCAGCGCATCGCGATCGAACTCGATCTCGATCCGCTCGATGTCATTCGGCGCAATCTCATTCGCAGCGATGCGTTTCCCTACAAGACGGCGGCGGGCGCGCTTTACGATTCCGGCGACTACGCCCGTTGCGTAGAGATCGCGACCGGCGAGGACCGGCTCGCCGATCTGAAACGCCGCCGCGATGCGGCGCGAGCCGCGGGGCGCTCCTACGGCATCGGATTTGCCGCCATCGTCGAGCCGGGCATGTCGAATATGGGCTATCTGTCGACCTTGCTGTCTCCGGCCGCCCGCGAACGCGCCGGCGCGAAGAACGGCGCGATCTCGCTCGCCACCGTGAATGTCGATCCCTTGGGCGCGGTGTCCGTCACCGCCGATGCTCCCGTTCAGGGCCAGGGCCACGAGACGGCGCTGTCGCAGATCGTCGCCGAGCAATTGGGCCTCGGCGTCGCCGACATCAACGTCAATCTCGAAATCGACACGGCCAAGGATCAATGGACCATCGCGAGCGGCACCTATTCCTGCCGCTTCTCGCCGGGCACCGCCGTTGCGGCGCACATGGCGGCATTGCGTATACGCGACAAGCTGGCGCGCATCGCGGCAAAGCAGCTCAACGTGCTGCCCGACGACATCGAATTTGCAGGCGGAAAAATCCGCAGCCAGCGCAATCCCGATAATGCGATCAGCTTCGCGCGCGCCGCCGGAACTGCGCATTGGTCGCCGACGCTGCTGCCCGACGGCATGGCGCCGGGCTTGCGCGAAACCGCCGTGTGGTCGCCGCCCGAGCTCGAACCGCCGGACGATAGCGACCGCATCAATACCTCGCTAACCTATGGCTTCGTGTTCGACATTTGCGGCGTCGAGATCGATCCCGTCACCTGCGAGGTGCGGGTGGACCGCTATGTCTCGATGCACGATGCCGGGCGGCTGATCAATCCGATGCTAGCGGACGGACAGATCAAGGGCGCTTTCGTGCAGGGCCTCGCCGCCGCGCTCTATGAGGAATTCATCTATAGCGGCGACGGCGCATTCCTCTCCGGCACTTTGGCCGATTATCTGATACCGACGGCCTGTGAGATTCCGCAACTGGAAATCCTGCACATGGAATCGCCCTCGCCCTTCACGCCGCTCGGCGCCAAGGGCCTCGCCGAAGGCAATTGCATGAGCGTGCCAGCCTGCATCGCCAATGCGATCGCCGACGCGCTCGGGGTCGAAAAGGTGCAGCTTCCGGCCTCGCCCCGGCGCATCCATGCGCTGATATCGACTCGGGGGCGCGATTCCGCTATCGCATCAGCCAAATGAAGGGAGCCCATCATGACCGGCAACAAATTTCGTGAACTCGTCACCATCAACGGCAAGAACGTGGTGCTGCTGCACGACGAGCCGCCGGTGAAGAACGCGGGCGTCGCGGAAAACGGCGACATGTTCCATATGCTGAATATATTCGACGGCAAGTTTCAGCCCAGCAATTACAACAAGGCCGACGGCACGCCCTTGCGCATGTTCGACGCCAAGACGGTCAAGGTCGATCTCTCCAAGCGCAGCAAGGAAGATATGGGCTTCTGGCACCGCAATGTCGACGCGCACGAGATCATCATCTGCGTCAAGGGCGCGCTGCGCTGGGAAACCGAAATGGGCGTCAAGACGATGCATGAAGGCGACATGATGTTCATCCCCAAAGGCATCGCGCACCGCTCGATGCTGTGCGAGGATTCGCTCCCCGAAAACGTGCTCGTCGAACTGAAGATCGTCGACGAAGTCACCTATGTCGGCGGGTGATGGTCACGCGGACCTTCTTGTCCGCGACATCGACTGGCTGATCACCGTCGATCCCGGCCGGCGCATTTTGCGCGACGCCGCCATCGCGGTGAAAGACGGTCGCATCCTCGCCATCGGCAAGAGTGCGGAGATGGCGACGACCCATGCCGGCGCGAAGGAATTTTCCGGCCGCGGGATGGTGGTGACACCCGGCTTCGTCGATTGCCACTTGCATTCCTCGTTCCAGCTCTCGCGCGGGCTCGCCGACGAGGCCAACGCGCAGTCCTTCCTGTTCGACCGCATGTATCCTTACGAGGCGGCGCTGGAAGCCGAAGATGTCCGTGTCTCGGCGACGCTGGCGGCCTCCGAGCTTCTGCGCCACGGCGTCACCTGCTTCATCGACCCAGGCAATTATCATCCCGAAGCCTCGGTCGAAGGCGTGATGGCGACCGGCATTCGGATGCTGGTGTCGCGTTCGTCCTTCGATCTGACAAAATCGGTGCTCGGCATTTTGCCCGAACGCATGATCGAAACGACGGCGCAAGCGTTGGAGCGCGCGGAAAATGTGCTCGCGCAACATGGCAAGACGAAAAATCCGCGGCTCAGGACGACGGCTTCGTTCCGCGGTCTTAACAACGCGTCGGACGAACTGATCCTCGGCTTGAAGGCGCTGGCCGACAAATATGGCACGCTGTTGCAGACCCATGCCTGCTTTTCCTATTCGACGCATGATTCCAGCTTGGCGCGCTGCGGCATGGCGGAGATCGAGCGGCTCGAGCATCTGGGCGTGATCGATGAGCGTATGCTGATCGTCCATTCGGGCTGGCTCGAGCCCCAAGAGGTCGCGATCCTCGCCAAACGCAAAGCCTCCCTCGTCTGCGCGCCGAGTTCGAGCTTGCACAATGGCTACGGCAATTTCCTGATGGGCAAGCTGCCCGAGCTGATGGCGCTTGGCGTCAATGTCGCGCTCGGCTCCGACCATGCAAGCTCCGGCATCGTCGACATGGTGCAGGAGATGCGCAGCGCCTGCTGCACTTACAAGGAAGTGCGCGCCAATCCGCGTCTGATGCCGCCCGAAACCGGCCTTGAAATGGCGACTATCAACGGCGCGCACGCCGCCCATTGGGCCGATCGCATCGGCAGCATCGAAGCGGGCAAGGACGCCGATCTCGTGATGTTCGACACCGCGCGGCCCGAATGGCAGCCGCTGATCAACCCGGTGTCCAATCTCGTCTATTCGGCGACGGGGGATTCGGTGCGCCATGTGTTCGTCGCCGGCGAGCAAGTGGTACGCGATTATCGTCTCACCCGGATCGACGAGAACGCGCTCTATCGTGAAGTGCCGCAAGCGGTCGCGCGCTTCTCCAAGAAGCTGCCGATCGACAAAATGAACCAATTGCGCTGGCCGGTGAGTTGATGCTTCCGACGCTGTTCACGCTGAATATGGATGACGGCGCGGAAATCCAAATCCGCCGCGGCGGAAATCCGGACGGCGTGCGCCTCTTCATCACCAACGGCAATGGCTTCGCCATCGACGGCTATCGCGTGTTCTGGGAACCGCTGTTCGACCGCTTCGACGTTGTGCTGTTCGATATGCGCAATCATGGGCGCAACGCGCCCACCGGCGGCGACGGGCACAATTACCGGCAATTCGCCCGCGATGTCGGGACGATCTTCCACGGCGTCGACAAGCGCCTCGGCCACAAGAAAAGCGTCGGCGTGTTCCATTCGATGTCGGGCCGTTCGGCGATGAAACACGCCATCGAGATCGAGTGGGTGTGGGACGCGCTGGCGCTGTTCGATCCGCCCAATGTCCCGCCGCGCGGCCACGAGCAATATGAATCGATGCGGGTTTTCGAGCTCAAGCTGCTCGAATGGGCGACCCAGCGCCAGGAAACATTCGCCTCGGTGGAGGAATTGCGGGCCATCTTCGATGCCAACCGTGCCCAAAGCCGCTGGCTGCCGGAAGCGCGCGCCGACATGGCGAACGCCATTCTTCGGTCTAACGGCAAGGGCGGCTTCGAATTGTCGTGCCCGCGCGAATATGAAGCGGCGATCTATCTCCAGGCCCTTATGCTCGATCTGTGGCCAGCCGCATCCGCCTATCGCGGGCCGGTCAAACTGATCGGCGCCGATCCGAACATCAAAGGCGCGACGGCGACGGCAGCGGCCAACCGCGCGCTCGGCCTCGAAGGGGGCTATGACTATGAGGCGGTCCCCCAGACTGGGCATCTCTTGCAGATCGAACGCCCCGACGCGTGCCGTGAGGCGCTGCTGTCGTTCTTACAAAAATTGAACCTCGCCTGATACCGGGAGACGAATTTGACCAACCCAAGCCGTTCCTATCCCGATCTGCACGATCACATCGCCGCGCTGGAAAAAGCGGGGCAGCTCATCCGTGTCGATCGCCAGATCAACAAAGATACGGAGATGCATCCGCTGGTGCGCTGGCAATTCCGCGGCGGCATCGCGGAGAAGGATCGCAAGGCGTTCCTGTTCACCAACGTCGTCGATAGCAAGGGCAAGAAATACGACATCCCGGTCGTGGTCGGCGCGCTCGCGGCCAACCGCGAAATCTACCGTATGGGTCTCGGCTGCGAGCTCGATCAAATCGACGCCACCTGGATGAAAGCGATGGCTCATCCGATCAAACCGAAGCTCGTCGATAAGGCGCCGTGCCATGAGGTCGTCATCATGGGCGACGCGCTGAACGAGGTGGGGATGGGCCTTGACGGCATTCCGGTTCCGATCTCGACGCCCGGCTGGGACAACGCGCCCTATACGACGCTGTCGCAATACATCACCAAAGACCCCGACACCGGCCTTCAGAACATGGGCAATTATCGCGGGCAGGTGAAGACGCGCCGGCGCCTCGGCATGAATCCGTCGCTGGAATTGCGCCCGGGCATCTACGCGCATTGGCTGAAATATAAAGCGCGCGGCGAGAAGATGCCGGCCGCCGTCGTGCTCGGCGCGCCGCCTGCCATCACTTTCGCTTCGACGCAGAAGATTCCCGAATCGATGGATGAGCTGGACGTCGCGGGCGCGCTGGTCGGCTCGCCCATCAATGTGGTGAAGGCGCTGACCGTCGATCTACTTGTGCCCGCCGAAGCCGAGATCGTCATCGAGGGCTTCATCGACACCGAATATCTGGAGCCCGAAGCCCCGTTCGGGGAATCCCACGGTCATGTGAATTTGCAGGAATACAACGCCTATATGGACGTGACCGCGATCACGCGGCGCAAGGACGCGATCCTCACCTCGATCATCAGCCAGGTGACGCCGTCCGAATCGAGCCTCATCAAGCGCGTGTCGCTAGAGCCGCTGCTGCTGCACGGGTTGCGCGAGGGGCTCGGCATCAAAGCGGTCAAGCGCGTGTCGCTGCACGAGCCGCTGACCAATTTGCGCAAAGTCGTGATGCTGCATATGGAAAAGGGTGCACCCCGCACCGAAGTGTGGCGGTCGATGTACGGCCTCGTGTCGCAGCACCGCGCGGTTGGCAAATTCGTCATCGCCATCGACGAAGACATCGACCCCGAAAACATGGACGCCGTGTGGTGGGCGCTTTCCTATCGCTGCAATCCGGCGCTGGACGTGGAAATCCTCAAGCACCGCGATCAGGGCCATGGCCCGCGCTCGCTTCGCAATGGCGGGGAGGATGCCTCCATCCTGTTCGACGCGACGCTGAAGGAACCCTTCCCGCCGATCTCGCTGCCCAAGCGCGAATATATGGAGCACGCGCGAAAGATCTGGGAAGAGCTCGGTCTGCCGGAATTGAAGCCGCAGGCGCCATGGTTCGGCATCTCGCTCGGCGAATGGGAAGAGAATTTCGACGTGATGGCGAAGCGTGCGGTCGAGAGCGATTATTGGGTGACGGGCGACATCATCGCCCAGCACCGCCGCAACGATCTGACCATGAACACCGAAGTCCGGCGGCTCAAGCCGAAGACGTAAGTCTTGAATAGTTCCAGGAACCGCCGATAATCGCGCGCATGCGGTTCGGCGCTCTCACGATCTTGTCCGCGCTATGCGTGACGGCGTTTCCGGCGCCCGCGCAAACGCCCGCTCCGATTCCCGATCTCTCCGGCCTCTGGCAACACACGCCCATCGCCGAATTCGAGGCCGTGCCGGGCCGGCCGGGGCCGGTGTGGGATTTGAAGCACCCCTTAAGCCCGACCAATTTCCAGATCACGCTGGAGGGCAATCCCGACAATCCGATTCTGCAACCCTGGGCGGCGGCGGAAGTGCGCCGGCGCACGGAGGAAGCCGCGGCGGGAAGACCGGTGCCCTCGCCTCAGGAAGTGTGCCAGCCCTCGGGCGTGCCCAATGTCATCACCCTGCCCGCGCCGGTGCTTGTGCTCCAGCAGCCCACCAAGGTGGTGATCCTTTATCAGCGCGATCATCAGGTGCGTCACGTCCATCTGAATACGCGGCACTCGGCAAATCCGAAACGCTCCTGGTACGGCGAATCCGTCGGCCATTACGAAGGCGACACGCTGGTGGTCGACACGATCGGCATGAACGACAAAACGCCGGTGGACATTTTCGGCACGCCGCACAGCGAGGCGTTGCATGTCGTGGAGCGCTACCGCCCGATCAATGGCAGACGGCAGATGGAAGTCGTGTTCACGGTCACAGACGCGAAGGCCTTCACCACGCCGTGGACGGCGCGCATGGTCTATGGCCGCTCGCCCGCGCCGGAGCTGACCGAAGAGGCTTGCGCCGAGAACAATATCGACGCGGTGACCAAAGAGCAGTACCCGATCCCCGAAGAGACGAAATCCGTCTTCTAAGGCTTGTCGGGCACAGGCCGGCCGCCGACCTCATCCCAAATCTGAACCTTGTGGGTTTCGCCTCTGAGGCCGAAGGTCGACACCACCACACCGATGGCGGCAATCGTCATCGGATAGGCAAGCCCGATCAGCGGAATGCCCGTGAAGGTTCCGGCAAGCCAGGTCGCGATGAACGGCACCCCGCCGCCGAACACGCCATTGCCGACGTGATAGGGCAGCGACATCGACGAATAGCGAACGCGCGCGGGAAACAGCTCGATCAGAAACGCCGCGATCGGCCCGTAGACCATCGTGACCAGGATCACCATGTACCAGACGAGCAGCGTCAGCATCACCGGATTGTCCCTGAACGTGCCCATCCAGGTGAACACCGGCCAATAGGTGAGCACCGCCAACAGGAACCCCGCGCTCATGATCGCGCGCCGGCCGATCTTGTCCGACAGCCAGCCCCAGAACACGAAGAACGGCGCGCCCAAGAGCAGCGCCGCGATCATCACCTTGTAAACCGTGACGTAGGGGATCATCAGCACGGTCTGCATATAGGCCAGCGCATAGAACTGGCCGGTATACCAGACGACGCCTTCGGGCGCGGTGAAGCCGAACAGCGCCAACGCCATCAGCTTCCAATTGCGCGCGCTCGTATAGGTGTCGCGCATCGGATTGGTGGAAGACTTGCCCTGATCCTTAAGGGCCTGGAAGAGCGGCGACTCGCCAAGTTTCAAGCGGAGATAGGCGGAAAGGAACACCAGCAGCGCGGAGAACATGAAGGGAAAGCGCCAGCCATAGTCGCCGAACGCCTGATCGCCCATGCCGAGGCGGAACGCCATGATGACGAGAAGCGCGGTCACGATGCCGAGCGTGGCCGTCGTCTGTATCCAGCTCGTATAGAGCCCGCGTTTGCCATCGGGCGCGTGTTCGGCGATGTAGGTCGCCGCACCGCCATATTGGCCGCCGAGCGCAAGTCCCTGCACCACGCGGCAGGCGACAAGAAGCGCCGGCGCCGTCCAGCCGATCTGATTGTAAGTGGGCAGGCAGCCGACGAGGAACGTCGCCAAGCCCATCAGGCCGAGCGTCAGCATGAAGGTGTATTTGCGTCCGACGAGATCGCCGAGATGGCCGAAAATGATCGCGCCGAACGGCCGCACCACGAAGCCTGTCCAGAAAATGCCGAGCGAATAGAGGAAGCCCTCGCGCATATCGCCGGGAAAGAAATGAGTGGCGAAGAACCCGGCCAGCACGCCGTAGAGATAGAAATCGTACCACTCGATCAACGTGCCGCCGGAAGACGCCCCGACGATGAAAGCAAGACTTTGCTTCTTTCGGCTACCGTCGCGTGCGACGCCCGGCGCGGATGCGGTCGATACGGCCATACAGTTCCCCCAACTAGATTTTGAATTCGGCGGCGAAGATATCGGGCTTGTAACCGGCCTTACCGAACAGATACAGGCGCGATCCGTCGGCGATGGTTTTGAACCGGGCCATGTCGACCCCGATCATCTGGCCCCGGAACTTGCGAATCTTGCCGCCGATGATGACGGTATCGATATTGCCGCGATCCGCCCCCGACACCACCGTGCCGATGGCATTGTTGGACGGGTAGAGATTGAGATCGTCGCTGCGGATCATCACGAGGTCGGCTTCCTTGCCGGGCACGATGCTGCCGATCTTATCGGAGAGGCCGGCATTGAGCGCGCCGTTCACCGTCGCGCATTCCAAAACTTCGCGCGTCGATATCGGCCTTGGCGCATTCGCATCGCCCTTGGATTTGCGGTTCTGGGCAAGGCCCCGCTGGATATGGAAAGCGACGCGCATCTCGGTGAACATGTCGGTCGAATAAGACGTCTCGTTGTCGACGCTGAAGGCCGGCTTCATGGCGTGATCGAGCGCCGCCTGGAAGGCGGGAAAGCCTTCTTCGAGCCCATATTGCGTATCGGAACGCGGGCACACATTCACCGTGACGCCCGCCGCCTTCATGCGCCGCCAGGTCGCGTCCGGCACCAACCCGCAATGGTTGAACGTGTTGTGCGGCCCGATCAGATTCTGGCCCCACAGCGGCTCCAATTGCGGCGCATTGGCGCCACGGAATTCGGTGCTGATGGAAAGTCCGAGCCGGCGGGCGAAGGTCCAGTTCTCGGCATTGATGCCAGATACCATGCGCAAGGTGACGAGCTGATCGTCGGACGAGAAGAAGCGTCCTTTGATGCGTTCGAGGTCGCGCGGCCATTGCCGGTCCCACTCTCCCTGTTGCGGCGCGCCCGAGCCGTGCACCGCGCGGATGCCGGAATCGAGAAGCGCGCGGATCGCCTCGTCGGAATGCTCGCTGCTGCGCGAATTGTGCGAATTGTCGATCATGCAGGTGATACCCGCATCGATGCAGCCGATCGCGCTGATGTAATTGCCGGCATACATGTCATAGGGGCGGTAATGCGGGGCGAAACCCTGATGGGTCGCGGCCGAATAGGACGCGAGCGTCGGCGCGTTGGGATTGATGCGGCGGAGCTGACCTTCCCAGGCATGACGGTGCGCGTCGACGAAGCCGGGAATGACGATCATGTTGGTGGCGTCAATCGCCTGCACATTGGCGACGATGTCGCCGCCCACCTCAAGGATCTTCTTGCCCTCGATCAGGATGTCGCCTTTTTCGATGTTCCCCACGCGGGCATCCATGCTGATGATGGTGCCGCCCTTCAGCACATAGCGCTGTCCGGGGGCGCCGCTACGCGCGGCGAGCTCTTGGCCCTGTTCGGCGGCGTGGCCCGGGCTGGACGCGAGGGGCGCCGCGGCCGCCGCGAGCGCAAGGCCGGTGGCTCCCTTGAAGATATCCCGTCGTGACGTGCCCATCTTGCCCTCCGTGGCTTCGCAAAGCCTATGTTGTCTCGGCTTCGGGGTCTATATTTAGGCTCGTAAGGAGACCCCGCCATGGAAGAATTGGAAGACGGCGCGGCTTGCGGAACCGATGGCTGCGCACCCGCCGGGGCCGCGCAAGCCAAACCCGTGGCGGTGGGGCCGCTGGTCGATCTTTCCATCGTCTCGGATGCGATCTGCCCGTGGTGCTATATCGGCAAGCGGCGGTTCGAAAAGGCGCTGGCGATCCTGGGGCCCGATTTTCCCATCCGCGTGACGTGGCGGCCCTTCGAGCTCAATCCCCAAATGCCGAAGGAAGGTATCGAGCGGCGCGAGTACCGGTTGCGCAAATTCGGTTCGTTGGAACATTCCGCCCAGCTCGATGCGCAGGTGGCGGCGGCGGGCGCCGACGACGGTATAAAGTTCCGCCACGATCTGATGGTCAGGACGCCCAACACCTTCGATGCGCATCGCCTGATCTGGCATGCGGCGCGCGCGGAAGTGCAGGACGCGATGTTGGAACGATTGTTCCGCGCCTATTTCAGCGAAGGGCGCGACATCGGCGATGCTGCGGTATTGGCGGAACTGGCGTCCGAGGTCGGGTTGGACCGTGATGCGACCTTCGCGTTCCTGCAAGGAACGGAAGGCACCGACGACATCCGCCGGGACGAGACATTCGCGCAGCAGGCCGGAATCTCCGGCGTGCCGAGCTTCATCGCCAATGGCTGGAAATTGTTTTCGGGCGCCCAGCGTCCCGATTCCATCGCCACGGTGTTGCGCAAGGTCGCGGAGCAGCTTCAGCAACCCGCCACCGCAGGCTGATCATCTAGCGGCTTGGCGGACGAGACCTTGTGCTTGCCAGGCTAGCCCTCGCTCCGCCCATTTCGTGGCGTCGGCGATGGCGGCTTTGACGATATCCGCTTTCGCCGCGAGCAATCTATCGGCGTCGGCCCCCATGGCAGGGAGCGCAGCCTTCGCCGCGTCATAGCGGCCGGCCTTCACATGAGTGAAAATGCCGTCGAAATGTTTCGCCAATGCAGCGCGCGATGCGGCCGCATTGCTCTTGAAATCCTTGTCGTCGGCTTGCGCGACCGAGGTCTGCAAATAACCCCAGGCGGGTGCCAATGCGATAACGTCCTTCGTCATCAGCACATTGGTCAGCTGCACGGCGGCAGCCGACTGTTTCAAGAACACATCGGTGCTGACGCGCGCCCGCACCCCAGGGTAATAGGCCTGGAAGCCCGCGCTCGGCCAATCGCCGGAAATATGCCAGCCGGGCCAGCCGCCGAGATTGACGAGATTGCGCGAGAAGCCGCCGCCGAGCCAATTGAGCTGGGCCTTGCCGTTCACGCCCGGACGCGCCGGCACATGATGGATGGCGCGCGGCACCGCCTGATCCTTGATCGCGGCAATCGCTTCCTCGATGGCGAAGGGATTGGGCCAGCCCCAGACATAGGTCGTCGCGGCCTTTCCGGTCGATGCGTAATTGTTGCCGGTTTCGGCGAATTGCAGCCCACCGAAATGTTCAAGCGCGAGCCCGCCCACCACCGTCTTGAAGATGTTGGGCAGCACCTTGGTGATGTCGAGCGGATAGCTCGGCTCGGTGCCGGGCACGAAATGGCGGGACTCGAAATAGACGACGATGCTTTTGGGCCGCTCAGCCTGCGGGATTTTTGCGTAATAATGCAGCACGGCGAGAATGCCGAGCGCGCCATTGTCCTCGACGATGCTCGGCCCGTCGATATGGGTGGCGAGCAATATCGCCTGATCCTTGGGCGTTCCGTAATTGCGGCCCGGCAGCGTCGCGACGGTCTCGTAAGCCGTGGCGTTCTGTTCCTGACGCGCGTCGAGCACCAGCTTCGCCGTCTTGCCTGCCGCCGCATCGGCCAGCACTTTGACGCCGGCAACGCGGTCGAGCATCAGAAGCGGCACCGGATGTTGGCGCGGCGTCGCATGGATGCGCGTGCCGGCCGAGGCCAGCGGCGACATGTCCATCACCGTGACGGCCCCGGCGGCACCGGCGGGCACCAAAACATTGGTGACGACATCGCGATTCTGGCCGAATTGATCGCGGTTGCGGAAGCTCGACTCCACGCTGACAGGAATCTTCTCGAACAGAGGCGTCGGGAAATCCTGCGGGTCGGTGCGGTACTCATAATCCCGATACGACATTTGCGGGCCGGGATCGCCCCATTGCGGCGAGGGCGGATCTTCGGCCGGGTGCGGCGCCATGCATGCCGGGGGATTGCCGCAATAGGTGGAGGGCATAGCCGGAGGAGATACACCAAGGGGAATGCGCTGCGGCGTGCCGAAATTCGAGAAGGGCTGCTGCTTGACGACGACGATCTTGCCTTTCATCGCCGCGAAAGACGGCCGCTGCGCCACCGGCAGATTGAGATCGTAGAGGATCATCGGCGCGGTGACGCCGCCCGGCCCCGTCGCGCCCGATTGCGTGCCGTAGGAAGCGACGTTGACCGCGGTGCCGTCGGAGGTCAGCGACCAGCCGCTTTTGTCGGGGAATTCGGTCGTGTACCAGCGCGTATAGGGAAAGGCGTGATCGACGATGTTCACGAGCCCGAGCGATTTGATCTCGTCATGGATGAGGGCCATGAACTGTTTCCACGCCGGGCCGCCCGTATAGGCGGGGCCCGCCGCGTCGCGCGCATCGTGCCAGGCTTGCACTCGCGCCGGCGTCACCATCGTCGCGCGATCGACGCGCGTGAGCTTCGCGGAAAATCCCTGTTGGGCCGAAGCGCTGCTGGCAAGCATCAGCGCCGTAGCGAGACAAAGCACACGCAATGGTGGGCGCATCCTATTTCACTTCCACGATTTCGATGGCTTCGCGGCTGGGGCCTTCGATCATCACCGCCCGCGTGTCGCCGAGCCGATAGGTTTCAGCCAGGAAACGCACATTCTCGCGCCGCAGCTTGGCGACCCAGGCGTCGAGATTGCTGACGCTCAACGCCACATGATCCATCACATGGCCGCGCGTCGGGATAAAGGGCTTGTCGGTCTGGCGCATATACCAGTTCATCGCGACATCGCCGAAGATGACGCCGGCGGCAGGGGTGCGGAACATGCCTTGCTTGTCCAGCGCCGGCCAGGTGCGCTCGGCGCCGCGCGCCTCCTTGCAATTGGCTTGCGTGCGCGGTGGCGCCGCCGCGGCCGCCTGCGGCAGAGCCGCGGAGAGATGCATCCGGTACCAGGCCTGCGCGCAATAGGGATCGTCCTGATGCATGTGGACGTGATTGAAGCGCTCAGCCGGCATGTTGCCATGATATTCGACCAGCGCATTGTCGGGGCCGTGCATATAGGCGAAGCCGGCCCCGCCCACGGGCTTCACGGCTTTGGCGCGCGCATCGGCGATTTGCGCCCGGTTGAGACCGAGAACACCGCCCGTGCCAGGCCAGGTGTCGCTGCTGACGAGAACCGAACCGCCCTCATCGGTGGTGTAGAGCGGCGCCAGCTTCACTTCGGGGCGCGTCTCATAGAGCTCCATGTTCTTGCGAACGTCGGTGACGTGCCAGCCGAAATGCCAGAACGCGGTCGCTTCCGGATCGGCGCTGGGCGCGGTGTTCACTTTGGCGAAAAGCACGAGCACATTGTTGGGCGAGGTAAGCGCCGGCATTCCGCCCCACATTGTCTTCGTGGTGCTGGAGAATTGCCGCGCGTAGAAACTGGCGGCCGCGTCGGGATCGAGCGAATTCAGATGCAGATGGTGAAAGCCCGGCGGAGACAGCGGGGTTTGCGGGGCCTGGGCCGTCGCCGGAATTTGGCCCGGCCACGCGAGCAAACCGCCAATCACGGCGGAGGTCATCAACACTCTGGTCTTCATCTTGTAGTCCGTATGCGCTGGTCCCAACCCTAGCGCAATCCCAGCTCACGTGCGAGGCGGGAGCAACGCCTAGAGGGCGCTGCGCCAAGTGGCGGGCGCGCGGGTTTCTTGGCGGAAAGCTTGCGCTTTATCGACATAATGGCAGGCGGCGAAGTGGCTCGGTGCGACCTCTAAGAGTGGCGGTGTTTCTTCCGCGCAACGTGTGGTGGCGAAGGGACAGCGGGCGCGGAAACGGCAGCCCGAGGGCGGATCGACGAGGCTCGGCGGCGTGCCCGGTATCGCGATCAGCTCGCTTCCCCGGCTGGCAATGTCGGGGAACGCGTTGACGAGGCCCATCGTGTAGGGATGGAAAGGCGCGGCGAACACATCGGGCCCGCCGATCTCCATGATGCGGCCCGCATACATCACCGCGATGCGGCCGCAATTCTCCGACACCAGCGCCATGTCGTGGGTGATGAGCAGCATCGCGTTGCGCGTCTGCTCATGAATGACGGCAAGGCGCTCGAGGATCTGATCCTGTACGATGACGTCGAGACCCGTCGTCGGTTCGTCGGCAAGGACGAGCTGGGGCGAAAGTACCATCGCCATCGCGATCATCGCGCGCTGGCGCATCCCGCCGCTGAACTGGTGCGGATAGTCGTTGAGACGCGCCGGGTTCAAGCCCACCATTTCGAACAGCTCGGCGATGCGCGCGTGGCGTGCTTGCGCCTTCATATCGGCATGGGCGGCGATGGCTTCGTCCATCTGTTTTTCGATCGTGTAGACAGGATCGAGGCCGTTCATCGCGCTTTGCGGGATCAGCGCGATGTCGCGCCAACGGATGCGGCGCAATTCGGAAATGGGAAGGCCGGCCAATTCGCGCCCGCGATAGCGGATCGAGCCGGACACGATGCGCCCCTGCGGCGGCAATATGCCGATGATGGCTTTGGCGATCGTCGACTTGCCGCAGCCCGATTCACCGACAAGGCCGAGATATTCGCCTTCCTGAATGGCGAAAGAAATGCCGTCGACCGCGAAGGCGTCGCCGCCTTTGGTGCTATAGGCGATGCGCAAATCTTCAATTTCGAGAAGCGCCACTCAGATCATCCGAAGCTGCGGGTTGAGGCGTTCTTCGTAAGCACGCGTGATCATGAACACCGCGATGACGAAGAACGACAGCGCCAGCCCGGGCGGCAACACCCACCACCAGGCGCTGCGCATGGCGCCGGCGCGGAAGGCCGCGTTCAGCATGATGCCCCAGCTCTGCACATTGGGATCGCCGAAGCCGAGGAAGGAAAGCGCCGCCTCGAGCATCACGCCCGTCTGCACGCCGATGGCCATGTAAAGGAAGGCGAGCGGCAACACATTGGGAAGGATCTGATGGACAATGATGCGTGCCGGCCCCGCCCCTGCCGCGCGCGCCGCCCACACGAAGGGTCGCGCCTTGAGCGAGAGCACTTGGGCGCGGACCACGCGGGCCGTTGTGCGCCACAGGAAGAACACGACCAGCAGGATGACGAGAACAAGGCTGGGCCGCGCAATGGCGATCACCACCATGGCGAAGGGCAGGAACGGAATCCCGAACGCGATGTCGGTCGCGCGCATCAGGATTTCATCGATCCAGCCGCCGAAATAGCCCGACACGAGGCCGATAATGGTGCCGAGCACGACGCTGCCGATGGCTGACAAAAGGCCCACCAGAAGCGCCACCCGCGCGCCCCACACCATCTGGCTGAACACGTCCATGCCCTGATTGGTGGTGCCGAACCAGGTTCGCCCATCGGGCGGGGCGAGGCGCACGACCGATTGGTCCGCGTTGTAGACGACCTCGAACGGCCCATAGGGCGCGATGAACGGCGCGAAGATCGCGATGGCGATGAAGAGAAGTACGACGGCAAGCCCCGCCGCGCCCGACGGGTGATCGAGGATCGTGGCGAGACCGCTGCGCTCAATCATAGGTAACTCTGGGATCGATTACGCCATAGGTGAGATCGGCGATGAAGTTCATGGCAAGGATCACGAGCGCCATCAGATAGAGCGCGGCCTGCGCCACCGGATAATCGAGATCGCCGAGCGCGGTCACCATCTCGCGCCCCAGGCCCGGCCAGGCGAAGATGATTTCGAGCAGCACCTGCCCCTGGAACAGCAGGCCCGTCATCACCGCGATATAGGTGACGAGCGGCAGCAGCGCGTTGCGGGCGGCGTGCGCGACGATGCTGCGCTCGGGCAATCCCTTGGCGCGCAAGATGTCGATGAAGTCGCTGCCCTTCACGTCGAGCATGGAACCGCGCAAGAGCAGGATCGGCCCGGTGATTTCGCGGCTTACCAGCACGAGACAGGGCAGAAGCAGATGCTGCCAGTAATCGGCGGAAGAGATGGTCTCCCAGAATCCTTCCGGGCCGCCGAGCGAAACCATGCCGCCCGCCGGCAGCCAGCCGAGCTCGTAGGAGAACACCATCAGCGCGATGATGCCGACGAAGAAGGATGGTGCCGAATGCAGCAGCAAAGCCGTGGTGACGGTGACCTTCTCGAAGCGGCTGCCGCGCCGCCACCCCGCCACAGCGCCGATGATCGTGCCGAGCACGACGCTGATGATCAGCGCGGGCACCACCATCAGCGCGGTGTTGATTGTGCGCTCGAACAGGATCGCCGCGACCGGCTCGTTCTGGAAGAAGGAATCGCCGAAATCGAACAGCGCCATGTTTTTCAGATAGCGCAGATATTGCACGCCGATGGGATCGTTGAGGCCCCAAAGCTCCCTTTGGCGCTCGATCATCTCGACGGAGAAATTGGCGTCGATGAAGATGGCGGTCGGATCGCCCGGCAGCAATTGGAACAGCACGAAGATGATGGTGAGGATCGCCCACACCACGAAAACCATCAAAGCCAAGCGGCGGACGAAATAGCGGGCAAATCCAGTCATGGCATGCCTGACGCGGATTTGGATTTCATCCAATCCCCAATGTCATGCCCGGCGAGCCGCGCGCAGCACGGCGAGGGAAGGGCATCCATTCGGTGAAGAATGCGCATTGCCTTCGCCAAATGGATTCCCTTCCCTTCGGGGCTTCGCCCCTCAGCCGGGAATGACAAATTCTTGCCATAGACGAAAATCAAACCGCCTACCCCAGCATCTTCAGGCCGGCCCATTTGTAGCCCGTCTTGGTGACCTGTTCGACGCGACGGCGAAAATTTGCGTCGGTCGGCGGCGGGTAGACCAGCCTGCCATCGGCGGCCCAGGAATAGCCGGCCGCTTTCAGGATGTCGCGCGCCCGCGTCAGATCGAAGGGCGGCACCGGCGGCAGGTTCGGATTGTTCCAGGGATTGCCCTCGACCAGGAACGTGTTGGATTTCGGCGGACGTCCCGCCCCTTCCCACACCACTTTGGAAAGAAATTCACGGTCGAAGGAATGATGCCAGGCGCGGCGGAATTCGTAATCGCGCCACGGCATGTTGGAGATGCGCGGAACGCCGTGCAGCCAATTCAAATCCGGCGTGCGGACGATGCTGATGTGCTTCAGCCCCTCGAGCTGCTTCGCCTGGCTCGGCGTCAGGCGCATCTCGCTGGATTCGATGAAATCGATTTCGCCGCTTTGCAGCCGTCCCAACAGCCCGTCGATGGTCGGCGTCACCACCACCCACAGCTCGTCGATACTGGGCTTGGAGAAATGATTCTTGTCAGCGATCAGCTGAAGCTCGGCGTCCTTGCGGTAGCGGCCGAATTTGAACGGCCCACTGCCGATGGGCCGGTCGATGCGCAGACGGCGTGGATCATCGCCGACACCCTGCTCCGCCATGATGTTCTGCCAGATGTGCTTGGGCAGGATGACGTTGAGCTGGAGGAAATAGGATTCGAACTGGGCGTAGGGCTGTTTGAAAACGACGCGTAAAATTCCGCCCCGCGCGTCGCGGATGGCGGTCGATTCGAGGAACTGGTTCGTCGTCCAGAAATTCCCGCGTTCCCATTTCATCATATAGTCGAAGGTGAATTTCAGATCTTCGACCGTCACCGGCTTGCCGTCATGGAACGACATGCCGGGGCGCAGCTTGATGTCCCAGGTCCGCGCATCCACTTGCGTCCAGGATTCCGCCGCCCAGGGAATGGTCTTCAGATTAGCGTCGATATAAGCGAGCCGGTCATAGACCATGCAGCCGATCGAACGCATATTGTTGCCGTTGGCGACGATATTGGTGTTTTCGAGCAGCGTGAAATTGCCGACCACCATTTTCTTGCGCGCCGTTTTCGGCCGCGCGCGGATGAAGGTATGAAAAGCGTTGAGTGAGCCGACGCCGAAGCCGCGGGTTTGCACGACACCGTCCCAGGCCGCGCTGTTATAGGCCTCGATGATCGAGGGACCCCAGCCATATTGGGCGATGTAGAGATCGTCGGCGAGAACGGCCTGCGCGTCCTGCACCAGCTTCAGCCGTTTGGCGGGATCGCTTTCCCTCGCTTGCGCATCCATCAGCGCGTCATATTGGGCATTGGCCCATTCGCCGTAATTGCGCCGGTCGAAGCCGTTGGCGCGGCTGACTAGCCACTCGGCAGGATCGACGCGTTCGGGACGCAAAATCGCCGAGTGGACTTCGATATCGCCATGCTTGTGCGAGATGATGAGATCGAGCCAGCGCGCCTGGCTGACCTGCTGGACGTTGTATTTGAGGCCGAGCTTCGCCCCATCGGCCGCCCATTTGCGCCAGGCATCGAGCCACGCGCTCTGGATATTGGCGATATAGACGGTGAGCTCCGGCACTTTCTCGCCGGCCTTGGGCCAGGTCAGGCGCGGACGCGTCCATCTCACCCATTCCGGATCATTGGTGAAATAGGGGCCGCTTCTTTTGTAGAGTTCATCGTAACGCGGATCGGCAAGCGTGAAGGGCGCCTCGGCGCCAAGCGCCGGCGCCGCGCCGAGCTTCGTCACGGCAGCCGCGGCACCGGCGCCAAGCAGAAGCGCCGCTCGCCGGTCGATGCCGTTCTTGAATTTGCGCGCCATTCCTCCCCCGTATCCGCCCCAACCGAAGCCAGTGTAGGCCAAGACGGAGAGAGCCGCGATGCCCCTCACTCAATCGTAAAGATGGCAGGCGACCCGGCGCGTTTCACCTATGCTCCGCAATTGAGGCTCGGCCTCGCGGCAGCGCGCGAATGCCTTGGGGCAGCGGGGATGGAAGCGGCAGCCCGGCGGCAATTCGGCGGCGTTGGGAATGGCGCCCGCGAGCTGCACGCGCGGGCGCTTGCCGCGCCCGCCCATCATCGGCACCGCGGCGACCAATGCCTGCGCGTAAGGATGCAGCGGCGCGTCGAGGATTTGCTCGGCCGGGCCCTCTTCGACGATACGCCCGAGATACATCACCGCGATGGTGGAACAAACATGCCGCATCGTCGAAAGATCGTGCGAGATATAGAGCACCGCCATTTTCAATTCGGACGCGAAACGGCGGATCAGATTGAGGATGCCGGCGCGGATCGAAACATCGAGCATCGAGACGGGCTCGTCGGCGACGAGGAAGCGCGGCTCCAGCGCGATGGCGCGCGCGATGGCGACGCGCTGCAATTGCCCGCCCGACAATTGATGCGGGTAGCGCGAGAGATAGGTTTCGGCAGGAATTAGCCCGGCACGCTCCATCGCGCGCAGCATCTTCTCGCGCTGGGCGTCCTTGTCGCCGGGGAAATGAATGATTAGCGGCTCGCGCAACGCCTGTTCGACCGTCTCGCGCGGGTTGAGCGCCTCATAGGGATTCTGGAAGACGATTTGGGCCTGGCGGCGGAAGGCGACCAGCGTGCGGCGGTTCGCGCCTTTCAGCGAGCCGATGCCTTGGAAGAGGATTTCGCCACTGGTCGGCTCATGCAATTGCAGCAGCGTCATTCCAGCGGTGGTTTTGCCCGAGCCGGATTCGCCGACGAGGCCGAGCACTTCGCCCGCTTGGATGGCGAGGTCGATGCCGTCAACGGCCTTCAGCGCACCGCCGCGCGCCGGAAACGATTTGCGCAAGGCCCGCGCTTCGATGACGGGTTCGGCGCTCAATGCCCGGCTGCGGCTTCGGCGGGTCTTGCCTTCATCGGTGCGATGAAGCCTTCCTTTTCGAGCACGGGATAGATTCCGCCGCCGCGCATCAGCGCCAGCAAATTGGCCGGCACTTTCTGCGCGTTGAGAATTTTGCCGGTGGTCTTGTTGCGCACCGTGAAATTATCGAGCGAGATTTCGCAGATCTGTCCTTCTTCGGTGAAAAGATCGGACACGCCCGGGCACTCCAGCGCCAACAGCCCAAAATTCACGCAATTGCGGAAGAACAGGGAATTGACCGAATCCGCGATCACGCAGGCGATCCCGATATTGCGCAACGAGCGCGAGGCGGGACGACTCGACCCGGTGCCGTAATTCTTGCCGCCGATGATGATGTCGCCGGGAGTCATCTCGGCCAGCCAGCCCGGTCGGTTGGCCGAAAAAACGCGGCTCGCCTGAACCTCCTCGGTCGCCATATGCACGTCGCCCGGCAGCATCAGGTCGGTGTTGATGTTGTCGCCGAACTTCCAGACGCGCGCCGATACGAGATTGCCGCTCATACCAGCGCCTCCTTGGTGAATTCGCCCGGATGCGTGATGACGCCGGCGATCGCGGACGCCGCCACCGTCGCCGGCGAGCCCATATAAATGCGCGCGGTCGGATCGCCCATGCGGCCCTTGAAATTGCGCGTGCTCGCCGTGATGCAGGTCTCGCCGGGACCGAGCACGCCCAGATGCCCGCCGCCGCAGGCGCCGCAAGTGGCATTGGTGACGATGGCGCCCGCATCGACGAGGATTTGCACATAGCCGGCGCGCACCGCCTCGCGGTAGATCTCCTGCGAGCCGGGCGTGATCAAGAGGCGCACGCCTTCGGCGACGCGCCGTCCGTTCAGCACGCGCGCGGCAATGGAAAAATCGTCGAGCGTGCCGTTGGCACAAGAGCCGATGAAGGCCTGATCGATCTTCTCGCCCGCGACCTTCCCCACCGGCACCGAATTGTTCAGCACCGCATCGGGCAGCGCCACCAGCGGCTCCATCTCGTTGAGCGCAAGCTCGCGGCGATATTTGTAAACCGCGTCGGCGTCCGGATTGGCCGGTTCGAACGGCGCCGGATTGCGCGACTTCACATAATCGATCACCGCATCGTCGGCTTCGAAGATGGCGAAGTCGGCGCTGATCTCCGCGCCCATGGTGGCGATGGTCCGCCGCGCATTGATGGAAAGATGTTGGAGGCCGGGTCCGCCGAATTCGACATTCTGATTGGCGTGTTCGCCGAACGCATTGGCGATGTGGAGAAACACGTCCTTGGTCGTCACCCCGGCATTCAATTTGCCGGTGATGTCGTAACGCACGGTCTCGCCGACGCGGAACCAGGTCTTGCCGGTGACGCCCGTATAGATCATGTCGGGAGCCCCTACCCCGCGCGCCGCGCAATTGAACGCGCCGCCGCTGCAGGTGTGCGAATCGGCGCAGACCAGCACGGTGCCGGGCAGCGCATAGGCGCGATCGGATACGACAACATGCGAGATACCGACATCGCGGCCGACATCGTGGAAGCGCTTGATGCCGAATTGCTTGACGAAAGCGCGCCCCACCACATGGGCGGCGGCGGCAGCGCGGTCGGAGGCGGGCACGCGGTGATCGAAGACGACGACGATCTTGTCGGGGTTCGCGAGCTTCAGCATTTCGCGCCAATAGACCGGGAAGAAGGAATTATCGATGAAGACGCAGGTGTCCACATCGACGACCACGATCTCGCCCGGCGACACCGTTTTGGCGCCGCTGGTCCGCGCGAGAATCTTCTCGGTCATCGTCATGCCCATGAAACCGCTCCTGAAGGATAATGGTGGGCCGCATCCTATCGGACCTCCCGCCGGTTAGCATCTTTCGTTTGGCGCCCGCAAACCCCTATGCTGGGCGGCAGGAAATGTGTTCGCGAGGACAGGCATGACAGCGCCCAAAAGCGGTGCGAATCCCCATACGGCCGGCATTGCGCGATTTGTCTCAAAGCTGCGCTACGAAGACATTCCGGGTGAGGTGATCGAACGGATCAAGCTTCTGATCCTGGACGCGCTCGGCTGCGCCCTGTTCGGCTCCGAACTCGAATGGAGCCGCATATTGATGACGACGCTCGCCGAGGTCGACAGCGGGAACGGTTGCGGCGTGTGGGGCACCGCGCAGCGTTTCTCCGCGCCCCATGCGGCGCTCGTCAACGGCACGCTGGTGCAGAGCTTCGAGCTTGACGACGTGCACCGCCAAGGCGTGCTGCATGTCGGCGCCGTGACGTTGCCGCCGATCCTGGCAGTCGCCGAGATGAAGGGCGGCATGTCAGGCCGCAATTTTCTGACCGCCGCCGTGGCGGGCTACGAGGTGGGCCCGCGTGTGGGCATGTGCATGGGCCAGGAGCATATCGTCCAGGGGTGGCATTCGGGCGCGACGGTTGGCGTGTTCTCGGCGGCGACCGGCGCGGCGGCGGCGCTCAAACTGTCGCCGGAGCAGACTGTGCACGCGCTCGGCATTGCCGGCACGCAATCGGCGGGGCTGATGGCGGCGCAGTTCGGCGCGATGGTCAAACGTATGCATGCCGGGCGTTCGGCGCAAAGCGGCCTCTATGGCGCGCTGCTCGCCGCTAACGGCTTCACCGGCATCGTGGATGTGTTCGAGAGTCCCTATGGCGGCTTCTGCACGACCTTTTCGCGCTCGACCGATCGTTTCAATCTTGAGGAATTGACCTCGGGGCTCGGAACACGTTTCGAGACGCTGCGCATCGCGCTCAAATTCTATTCCTGCGTCGCCACCAACCACACCGCGCTCGACGCCATTCGCAAGATGCGGGAACACCGTCCCTTCGGGCCCGACGACATCGCCCATATCGCGGTCGGCTCGTCGCAGGCGACGCTGGAACATGCGGGCTGGCCCTACCGGCCCGAAGGCATGACCTCGGCGCAGCTCAACATGCCCTATTGCATCGCAACGCTGCTGCTCGAGGGCGACGTCTTCGTCGATCAGTTCTTGGACGCGATGATCGCCGACCCCGCCCGCATGAAGCTGGCCGAGAAGGTCGCGGTCCACGAAGACCCTCGGATCACGGCGCTGGGTTCAAAATTCCGTCACATGGTCCATGTCGCCGTGCATCTGAAGGACGGCACGGTGCTGGAAGACACGGTCGAAGCCGCGCGCGGCTCGGAGAAGAATTTCGCTCCGGCCACCGAAGTAACCGCCAAATTCCTCAAACTTGCCGGGAAAAGACTGCCAGCGGCCCAAGCGCAACGGATACTGGAATTGGTGCTCAGGCTCGAAGACCTCGCCGACATAGGCGGTCTGGTCAAGGCGCTGGCCCGCGAAAAGCAGCACTAGCGCTGGACACGGACGCGTGTTGGGGGTTTAACGCGCATCCAAACCCTTAGGAAGACCGGACTATATGCGGAATAGAGAGGCTACCCTCGCCGAACGCAAGGAGACCGCCTTAAAGGCGAAACAGGCTCAGCTCGAGCGGGCGCGCGCCAAAGCGCCGTCCAACGATCCCAAATTCGCCGAACGTCAGGCAGATCGCAAAGCGGTCGCCGAAGCGCGCGACAAGCGCATTGCCGAACGCAAAGCCGCCAAGCTGGCGGAGGCGGAACAGCTGGCGACGCAGAGGGTTGCAGACGAAGCCGCGCGCGCGATCGCAGCCAAGGCCGAACAGGAAGCCAATATCAAAGCGGCCGTCGAGAAGAAGGCCCAGGACATCGCCCGCGCTGCGGAACAAAAAGAAGCGCGCGACGCAAAATACGCCGCGCGCAAAGCCCGGAAGAAATAACCGCGCCGCCCTCTACTGCTTGACGTATTTCGTTATGCCCCGGAGGTTCGCTTCCGCCGTGTAGATATTGCCGGCGGCGTCGATCGCGATTCCCTCGCCCATCGCGCCATCCGGTGAATCCGTCGCGTGGGGCGGAATGAACGTCGTCACTTTGCCGTCTCTGAGGCTGCCGATCCTGACGCCTCTGCGCCAGCCTGGATGCCTTGCCGCGTCCGATTCGGAGTCTGCGGTATAAATCGTGTTGTTCGCATCGATCGCAAGGCCGCTCAGCCGGCCGAACTCCGGATATTCCGCGATGAACCGTCCATCCTTTGTCAGGACCTGGACGCGGTGATTGTGGCGGTCGCCGACGATCAGCCGCCCTTGCGAATCGAATTCGAGCGCGTGCGGCGTGCGGAACTCGCCCGGCCCCGTTCCGGTCTTGCCGATGCTGCGCAGGAACTTGCCGGTGCGGTCGAACACCGAGACGCGCCCGACGAGGTTGGGATCGGTGACGTCCGTGTGGCTCTCGGCGACATAGACATCGCCATTGGTTGGATCGGTGACAACATCGGTCGGCTCGGTCAGAGCCATCGGCGGATTGCCCTTAACGCCCGGTTGCCCCAGCGTCATCAGCACCTGGCCCGTGGGGCTGAACTTGACGACGACGCTGCCCTTTTTGGCGGCGGCGGGAGAGCTCGCGATCTCCGCAGGTGTCGGTGCGCGCGAGTCGGTCACCCACACATTGCCGTCGCGATCGACATGAATGCCATGCGGCCACAGGAACATGCCACCACCGAAGCTCCTGACCTCTTTGCCCGTCTCATCGAAGAGGTGAACGGGGTTCGCCCGGGAGCCAAGACAGCCCGGCACGGTGCCCGGCGAGCAACGGTCGGTCGCCCATACGGATTTGCCGTCTCGATCGACGGCGACGCCGTTGGAGCCGCCCCACGCTCTGTTCTCCGCACCGAACTTCGCCCAATCGCGGATGACGCGATAGGGATTGGCGCCGGCGTTGACCGCCGGAATGGCCCGGTTTCCGGGCGTGCCGGAGGCGCCGCCGGTCTGGGCGTGGCTTCCTTGTGCGGCCAGCGTCACGATAGAAACGGCAAGTCCAAATCTCGCAAAAGCTGACATCGACATCGCAGCGCTCCTTTGTAGGAAATCTTTTTAGACGGCCTTCAGAGTATGGGCGTGGCGGCCGGCGATATAGCCCTGACACAGGCAACGCGCGAGACCGTGCATCGAGAAACCGCCCGCCGATTCGCCGCCGCAATAGAGCCCTGCGATCACCTGGCCGTCGAAATCCATCACCTGGCAATTCGCGTTGATGCGAAGCCCCGCGCGCGTATCGTGGATGACGGGCGTCGACCACGCGGCATAGAACGGCCCTTTTGCGATCTTGTATTTCGGCGTCGGCTTGTCGAAATCGGCGTCGCGCCCCGCATCGACGAAGGAATTGTAGCGGCGCACGGTCTCTTCGAGATTGGCCGGCGGCATGTTCACGCGCTGATATTTCATCTTGATCTTGCCGGCGAGCTCGGCAAGCGAATTGCCGCTGAAGAAGAAGCCGTTCTTCACATCGACCCAGGGCTGCGCAACCATCCATTGCTCGCGCGCCGCGGCGTCGGCATCGAAGATCGCCCAGATCGGACCGCCGCCATTCTTGCCGTCGCCGACCCCCTGCATCGCGGCGTTGATGAAATTATAGGAATCCCATTTGACGTTCTCGCCATTGAGATGGCTGCCCTGTTTGTAGTCCTTGATCTGATTGTACTGGTTGCCGGGGAAGTCCTCGCCGGTCTCATCATAGAAACGCTTGCCCAGCATGTTGACCATGATGACGTCCTGCCAGTCGCGCACGCGCAGGCCCGACGCGCCGGCCTGTTCGAAGACGCGGCTTCCCGGCATCCAAGTCAGATTCACATAGCCATATTGGCAGCCGATCTTGCCGGCCTTGGTCAGTGCCGAGCCCGACTCTTGCGAGAAATTATTGAGGCCCCATAGCGAGGCGCCGATCGCCATGGAAGCGATCTCGCCGCTGGCGTCCTGATCGGACCACGGCATGCCGGCGAGACCGCAATATTCCTCGGTCAGGCGCGGATCGAACATACGGCGGAAATTGACATTGCCTGTGACGCCGCCGGTGCCGACGACGACCGCTTTGCGGGCGCGGATGTTGATGGTGCGGCCATTGTTGGTGACGGCGATGCCGAGCACGCGGCCCGAGCGCGGGCCTTCGCGGTAGATCGCCGTCATCTTGTGCTGCAGCAGGAACTCGACGCCGATCTTGCGCGCGGAGGCTTCGAGCGGACGCATCAGACCGTTGCCGTTGGAGGTCGATTTGCGCACCGCCATATCGGTCGGCACGCCGGTCTGCACCTGCGGCCAGTCGCCGGCCCAGACATGCATCTGGCGCGGCACCGAATTGCCGTGCGCCGAACCGGCGCGTCCGTCCGGCTTCTCGTTAACGAAGGTGACGCCATGCGCGACCAGGAATTCGAAGGTCGGCGCGCAATTGTCGGCGAAGGCGCGGATGATCTCGTGATCGTTGTAGCGGTAATCGGGCGCGCCATTGGGCTGCGTCACCGACCAGTCCGTCAAATCGCGGAAGACGAGGTCCGGGCTATCCTGGATGCCCGCCTTCTTCTGAATGCTGGTGCCGCCGCCGAGCGGCAGATTGGCGCCCGAGCAGATCGCATGGCCGCCGATGTCGGCGTTGGAGTCGACGACGATCACCGAGGAGCCCGCCTCGCGCGCGACGATGGCGGCGGGCATTCCGGTCGCGCCGGCGCCGATCACGACGACGTCGGCCTCGCGGTCCCAGCGCGTCGGCACTTGCGGCGCCAATGCGGCCTGGCCCACCGCGGGGGTGGTGGTGATGAGCGATCCCGCCGCGGCGCCCGCACCGGCAAGGCTCGCATTCTTGATCAGATCGCGCCGTGAAATCTTCGACTTCGCCATGATGTTCTCCCAGTATTTTTTCGTTATTGCGCCGCGGCGCGCGCGAAGCGCGTATTGTAGGGCTTGGGCTGGTAATCCGGATGGTAGCGGCACGGGCCCTGATATTTCGCGGCCAATGTCGTGCAAGCCGCCGCGATGGATTGCGCCGTCGGCTTGGTACCCTTGTCGATCCAGTTCTGCAACGCATTGAAGGAAGCCGCCAGTTCCGGTGCGCTCTGGGCCGTGTGCACGTCTTCGTCCGTATAGGCTTGCACCAGCCGCGCGCCGTTGCCGGCATCGGTCGCGGCCTTGCGATATTCATATTGGGCTTCGACGGCCGCTTGCGGATCGTTGAAGGAATGGATCGAAACGACCGGGATCGGCAGCGTGCCGTTGGGAACGCCGTCGGCCTTCAGCGTGGCGATGGCGGCAGGGTCGGCGTCGAAGCGCGCAATGCCGGCGTTCAGCGCCGCATCGTCGTTCGAGCCGCGATAGCGGACGTTCCGGTTGCCGAACGCGCTTTTGCCTTTGCCCATGCGCTCGGTGACTTCGCGCAACGTAAAGGTCGCCGACTGCATGTGACGGACGAACATGCGCACAGGGAAGCGCATCACGCCGAGAATGTTGGCGAGATTTTGCTTCTGCGCCGGGCTGCGTTCCGCGGCGGGCTTCGTGATGCCCGTGCATGTGTCCATGCGCGCCGTGACGTCTTTCATCGTCATTTTGGACTCCAACGGCAAGCCCGTCCAGAAGGGGTATTGCGCATCGCCAGGCCCCGGCAGGTTCTTGCAGTAATATTGATAGACGGCGGCAAGATCGACGCGGAATTGGTAGTTCAGCTCCGCCCCGCCGATGGCGCCGCTGTTGAAGAAGGCGCCGTCGTAATTCTTGCCATAGGTTTCGAGCAGCTTCGCGCCGACAAGGCCGCCATAGGACGCGCCATGCATCAGCGTACGGGTCGGCTTCGCCACGCGGTCGATGAAGAATTTGCGCGCGTCGTCGGTGTCGTCCGCCGCCATCCGCACGCCATAGCCTTCCTTGCGGTAGGTCGAGGCGACCCAGGCGTAACCCATGCGCACGCCGATGGAGTATTTGGCGAGGTCGTCGATGCTGTCGTCGGCGACCGGCGGCGTCAGCGACGGCCCGCCATGGGCGAAGACGATCAGATGCCCGTTCCAATTCTTCGGCATGGCGGCCAGCACATAGGCGCCTGTCGGGAGCTTCGCGCCATAGCAGGTGGCGAGCTCGGCGACCTCTTTGGGGCAGGCCATCGTGTCGGGCTTCGCCGCGGCTTGCGCCAGCGCCGGTGCGGACGCCGCACACAGAATCGCACCCAGTCCTGCCAAGCCCCAATACCGCATCGCGTCCTCCCTCGTTATGACCCTAGTTCTACTATCTTCGGGCCAAGCGCGGTATCCTTCGCGACGCCCTTTCACCTCATCCTGAGGTGGCCGCTAGAAGCGACCGTCTCGAAGGGCGAGGTGAAAGGGCTCCTCAGGATAAGGAAAGCCCAAAGGGGCCAGGAGGAACCATGCTTTACGAGCTCGGAGGCGGCAGGGGCCGCGATGAAAGGCCCGCCCGGAACATGTTCGGCGGCACGCTGGAAATCTGTTCGCTCAAGCCGGTGACTGGGTTCTTCCGCAATGGCTGCTGCGACACCAGCCCAGAGGATGTCGGCAGCCATACGGTCTGCGTCGTGATGACGGACGAATTCCTCGCCTTTTCCAAAGCGGCCGGCAACGATCTGTCGACGCCGATGCCGAATTACGGCTTTCCCGGGTTGCAGGCGGGCGACCGCTGGTGCCTGTGCGCGCCGCGTTGGCAGGAGGCGCTGGTGGCGGATGCCGCGCCGCGCGTCGTGTTGCGGGCGACACATGAAGGCGCGCTCGCTTATTGCAAGCTCGAAGATTTGAAGCGCCACGCCATCGATCTTTCGTGATGCGGAAAAGCAGCGCCTTCGTGCCGCACGATCTGGCCGCAGCCATAAAGGGCGCAGGCGGCGGGCCATTGTCGGGCCTGATCGCAAGCGTCAAGGACATGTACGACATTAAGGGGACACGAACCGGCGGCGGCTCGCCGGAGTGGCTCGCGGCCGGCACGCCTGCCCTGAAGCACGCGGCCCCGGTGCAGCGTCTCATCGATGCGGGCGCCGACATCGTCGGCAAGACGGTGTGCGATGAATTCTTCTTCAGCCTCACCGGCGCCAATGCCCATTACGGCACGCCGGTCAATGTGCGCGCTGTGGGGCGCATGCCCGGCGGTTCGTCGGGCGGTTCGGCGGCGGCAACAGGTGCGGGCGCCTGCGATCTCGCATTGGGAAGCGACACCGGCGGCTCGATGCGCGTGCCGGCGTCTTTTTGCGGCGTCTACGGCATCCGCCCGACCATGGGCCGCGTCGCGATGGATGGCACGATGGGGATGGCGCCTACCTTCGACGTGCCGGGATGGTTCGCGGGCAGTCCCGGCATATTCCGAAAAGCGGGCGCGGTGCTGCTGAACGGCGAAACGCGACCCGCGAAGGTCACGCGTCTCGTTGTTTTTCGCGATGGCTTCGATCAGGCGGACGCTAGCGTCGCGGCGGTGTTGCACGCCTTCCTCGCCCGCGCGTACGACGTGCTTCCCACGCGCGAAGAGGCCATCGTCGCGCCCGACGGCTTCGCCGAATGGCGCGAGATTTTCCGCACCATCCAGGGGCGCGAGATGTGGACCCTCTACGGCGCCTGGATTGAGCAGCATCGTCCCAATCTCGGGCCCGGCATCAAAGAGCGCATCGCCTATGCGGCGACGATTTCGCAAGACGCGGCAAGCGCCGCGCGCACAGCGCTCGCCAAAGTGCGGGCGCATATTCGAAGCCTCATTCCGCAAGGCACGCTGGCCTGCATCCCGACCGCGCCGACAATCGCGCCGCGCATCGATGCGACGCCGCAGAGCCTGGAAGGCTTCCGCGCCAGCGCGATGGCGCTCACTTCCATCGCGGGGCTCAGCGGTCTGCCGCAGATTTCCATTCCGGCAGCGACAGTCGATGGTTGCCCCGCCGGACTCTCGCTGATCGGCTGGGCAGGCGCCGACGAGACGCTGCTCGACATGGCGGTGACGCTCGGCCCCTATTGCGGCGCGGACGCCAGCTAGAACAAAAGCAAACTGTCATTCCCGGCCGAGCGTCCTGAGCTTGCCGAAGGGCCGAGGGGAAGGGAATCCATTTGGCGAAAGCGGATTCTCGTTCGTCACCGAATGGATCCCCTTCCCTCGCATCGCTACGCGATGCTCGCCGGGGATGACGATTAGGGTAGATTTTTGTCCTGAGTGTCTGATCGTTCAGAACAGCATCGTCAGCAGATAGATGCTCCCGAAGGTGAAGGCGAACGCCACCAGCGCCCACAGCCCGTCATGCGCGGTGACCGCGAGCCCGAACGCCGTCAGCGCCGCGTTGGGCACGATGCCCGCCAGCGGAACCAGCTCGATGATCGGCATCACGATGGCGAGGAACACGCAGGTCAGCGCGATGAGCTTGAAACACACACCGCGCGTGAAAATCGTCAGCCGCTGGGCCAGCAGATATTTGTCCACCCAGCGCGCGGCGGGTTGGATGGCCTTGACGCCGCGCTTGAGCCGCGCGCTCGTCATCGAGCGGCGGGCGAGGAAATCGGGCAGCCAGGGATGCGGCATCCCGAACAATATCTGCCAGGCAAAGAACAATTCGATCACCGCCATTACGCCGGGCAGGCCCGGTATGGCGCCGATGGGCGAAACGCCGATCAAGCCGGGTATCAGCAAAAGGGGGCCAAACGACCGCTGACCGAGGGAATGCTGAACGTCCGCCACGCTCACCCGTCCGTGATGGTCGTGGGCGACGGCGTCCAACAGACAGTCGAGCACGCCTTCCAGATCGGTCGGCTCGGCGGGAGGCTTGGTTGCGGGCATAACGCCAAAATGCCCAAATTTTTCAACGACGCAAGGCAGTCAGGGCCGCCGGCGCGCCCAAATCGCGGCCGGTTGTGCGCTTTTTTCCTAAGGGTTGAGACCTGAAAATTGCGTAATGTTAGGATGGGCGCCTCACCCTTTCGCAAGCGGACGATAAAATGACTTGGAGTTCCTTCCGGCGCGGACTTCAGACCGTCCATCTGTGGGCGGGAATCGCGCTCGCTTTGCCTCTGATCGTGATCGGCATTTCGGGAAGCGTGCTGCTGGTGCAGCGCGAGGTGGCGGTCGCCTCCGTACCGGCGGCGCCGGCGACCGGCGACAAGCAGACGCTGGTGCGCATCATCGAGACCGCGCGCGCGACGCAGCCCGACAGACGGGTGGCCCGCGTGCAGGTGCCGCGCGCCGAGGGTGAAGCCGTCGCCGTGCGCATGCAGACGCGCGAACGTCCGATCCGGAACAACGACGTCTATGTCGATCCGGTATCGCTTCAGATCCTCGAGACAAGAGATATCGTTCAGCGCACCGACTTCGCGCGCCAGCTCGTCAATCTCCACGCCTTCCTGCTCATGCAGCCGTCCACCGGAATGCCCATCGTCGGCTGGATGGGCGTCGCCATGACCCTGATGGGAATCAGCGGACTGATCCTGTGGTGGCCGAAGAAGGGCTTCTGGCGCCGCGCGATCTGGGTGCGCAAAGGCGCCAAGGGCCTCTCGCTCAATCTCGACCTGCATCATGCGGTCGGCTTCTGGAGCATGATCGTCTTTCTGATCATGAGCATCAGCGGGGTCTATCTGGTCTTCCCCGAAACGTTCCACGCCAGCGTCTCCGCCGTGCTGCCCACGGGGGTTGCCGCCGATGGGCCGGTGCCCGAGACGCCGGTGCTGCCAGGCCCGTTCGACGCCGACAAGGCGGTTCTGTCCGCCGAAGCGGTGGTGTCGAATGCGCGCGCGCGTGTGGTGCAGATGCCCGACCGCCCGGAACGCCCCGTGGTGGTCGAGATGGAAAACACAGGCTTCGGGCCGAGCGCACCGCCGATCCTAGTGACGATGGATCAGAACACCGGAGAAGTCGGATATATCGACGATCCGCGCCAATACGCCATCGGCGACAAACTGCTGAATGCGCAGCACGCGCTGCATTTCGGCGTCGGCTTCGGCTGGATTTGGAAAGTGCTGGTGTTCTTCTCGGGTGTTCTGCCGCTGTTCCTGGCGGTCACCGGGGTGAACATCTGGTGGCTCAAGCGGCGGGCGCGTCAGCGGGTGCTGACGGCCGTGCCCGTGGGCGCGCCAGCGGAATAGATTTCAACCCGGTTGGTCGGCGGGTTCTATCGTTTCGCCCTCATTGGCAACTCCCGACAATGATGCCGAGATAGGTGCATTGCTTGTCGATCGTGCAGTCCCCTCCACGCCTCTGGCGAAACATGCCTTCGTTCCGGTTGGCGGCGGCGGGCCGCCACCAACCTCGATGGCGATGTTGAAAATAGTCGCGCCACCTCCGTTATAGAGATCGTACATCAGGAGCTCGCCCTTAATCCCGTGCTGGCCGAGCGTGACGCCACGGACGGAATAGCGATAATCCGGGTTCTGGGTGATCGCTATCCCCGGACTCGGCGTCAGCCTCACCACGCGGGCATCGTTGACCTCGACGGGCGCGTAATTGAAAGCCGCAAACTGGAACGTGTCCTGAACCGCCGCGGCCCATGTGGACATCTTGGTGTTGGCCATCAGCGATAACGCCGTGTCGGTGTGATACCTGGCCAATCCCCTGATGAGAATTTTGTACTCGGCTTCCGGGCCCTGCAATAATTCCCGGCCTAAGGGCATTCTCTGAACCGCAGCCCCAATCCGCGGCCCCATGCCCAGCACCGTCAGCTTGTCGATGATGCCAAGCGGCGTGTCGACCGTTCCGCCCGGGGCGCGCGGCACCACATAGATGCGCGCGGTGGCGGTATTGTTGACGGTCAGCGGATAGGGCGGCTGCCCCTCCCGATCATAGGGCCGTTCATTGAGCGTCATGTAGAAGCCCGAGACCGACGACGGTGACCGCGCCACCACCGCGTTCAACGCGCTCGCGGTCATCTGCACCGCGATCTTGGCGAAATTGTAGGCCTTCAGAATGCGAAGCAGTTTTGTCGTGGCCGCGCTCTGCGCCGCGCCGCCGGTCGCGGCCGATTCAATCCTGCCGACCAGACGCTCCACATAGGCGGACGCCGTGGATTCGGCGAGCAACTGATAGTCGGCGAATATCTTCACGATATTCGTGGTGCGCATGAAATTGAGCGTCGTGGCCAATTGCTGCGCGCGATCGTAACCATCCATACGGGGAACGATCTGACGGCTAAGCGCGGCCACCGTTCGCCACCATCTGCCAAGCTTGGCTCGGCTTGTTCGCGCAAGGCATCATGGCAAGCGGCGCTCCAGGATTGAGCGTCACCTGATCCAGACACAAATTCCCATAGCGGGGCTGGGACATCACCATGGCGGTGAAGAAATTCTGGTTGTAGCCGCCATGGCATTGCCAGAGGGCGACGCCATTGTTTCCTGTGTTCCAGTCAATGCACAGGTTCGGATTCATGTTCGCAGACAAACTATCCGCGCGCGCGGGAGCAAGACCAAGGGCCAGCAGCATTCCTGCCGCCAGCGCGCCAACGCCGGGATGTCTCATGGATTCGCCTTAGGCAGACATTATTCTGGCCGGCCAGCCGGCCAAGCCCCCTAAATCGGACAATAGACTAGGTCAAGATAACCGGACAAGCCGCGCGGATCGTCCGGTGCGTGCGTTAAACCTCCGGCGCTTCGTTACGCTCGTGCATCCCGTAATCGCGAACGATGTGCGCGACGCGCAGGCGATAATCCTTGAAGATGCCGCCCCGTCCCGCGTCCTGCGCGGCTTTATGTTCGAGATGGGTGCGCCAGCGCTTGACCGAATCTTCATCGCGCCAGAACGACAGCGAGAGGATTTTTCCGTCTTCGACGAGACTGCCGAACCGTTCGATGGATATGAAGCCGTCGATCTTTTCGAGCTCGGGGCGAAGCGTCTTGGCGAGATCGAAATAGGCTTCGCGCCGTCCTTCCGCTGGCCACACTTCGAAGATCACCGCCATCATGCCGGTTTGAGCCGGTAGACGCCGCGCTCGAATTGGTCGTGCAGCGCAAGCGCTTGCGGATCGGCGAAGGGCAGGAATTGCATCAGGATCACGCCACTGATCCCGCGTGTTCGGTCGATCCAGAAATAGGTGTTGTTGATGCCGCCCCAGCTGAGGCTCCCCGCCGAGCGTTTGCCGGCAACGGCATCGGCCGCGATCAGGAAGCCTAGCCCCCATTTGTCGCTTCCGTCGGCGACGAACGAGAAATCGGCGCTGCGCTCCGGCATCGCGGTCTTGAGCGCCGGCACGCCGACGGCGCCGATCTGATTGCGGCTCATCGCGGCGACGCTCTCGGGTTTGAGAATCCGCGCGCCGTCCAGCGTCCCGTCGTTGAGGATCATGCGCGTGAAGCGGATATAGTCGGACGCCGTCGACGCCAATCCGCCACCGCCGATGGGCCGCGCCACCATTGGCGGCGGTTGCACCACATCCTTGACGATCTCCCCGCCGGTTTGACGGCGATGCACCGCAACGAGGCGCGCCTCTTTATCTTTCGGCACATTGTAGGCGGTGTCGTTCATGCCGAGGGGCGCAAAGATTTTGGCGCGGAAATAGCTTTCGAGCGAGTCGCCCGAGACGGTCTCGACCAGCCGGCCTACCTGATCGGTGCTCGTGCCGTAATGCCAGCGCGTCCCCGGCTCGAACAGCAAGGGGCCGACCGGATAGGTCTCGCCTTCCTTCGGCTTGAAATCGCGGACGATGGCGCTGGTGAAATTATAGCCGAGGCCGGATGTGTGCGTCAGCAGATGGCGCACGGTAACGGGCCGCGTGACGGGTTTGAGGCGATAGGCACCGGTCGCGGCGTCGAAGGACACGAATTCCTGAGCCTTCGCGAATTCCGGCAGATATTTCTGCACCGGATCTTCGAGCGCGAGCTTGCCCTGTTCGATGAGCTGCATCGCCGCCGTCGAGGTGACGGCCTTCGTCATCGATGCGATGCGGAACAGATCGTTCTCGCACATCGCACGCCCCGTCGTGACATCCGCCACACCGAATGCGCCGCGATAAAGAATGCCGTTGCGGTCGGCCGCCATCGCGACGACGCCCGGTATCTCCTTGCGTGCGACGCTTGCGCGCAAGGCGCTATCGATATTGTCCGCCGGCGTTGCCGCCCACGCGGCGCGCGACGCCAGGCACGCCGCAGCGATGCCGATGGAAGCTTGCCGGCGTGTGATCCCATTCCATGAATTGTCGGTCATGATCTTCCCCTGCTAGGGGCGGTCTTTCTTCAACACGACCCCGTCATATTCGCGGCTATCGACGATGGCTTCGACGACGACAGGGCCATCCGCGGCGAAGGCAGCTTCCAACTCTTTGCGGAAAGTGACGGCGTCACGCGCGGTTCTGACCGGCACGCCGAAAATACTGTCCGAGCCCACCGTTCCGTTGGCGCGCACGGGCGTGCCGTAGATCGGGTTGCCCTTTTTCTCCTGCTTGATGCGGATGAGCGCGAGATCATTGTCGGTCAAAAGCACGACGACGATCTTGATGCCGCAACGGATGGCGGTGGCAAGCTCGCCCGCCGTCATCAGAAAGCCGCCGTCGCCGACCACCGCGCAGACTTGTTTTTCCGGGCGCATCAATTTGGCCGCGATGGCCGCGGGAATACCGAAGCCCATGGTCGACCAGCCATTGGTCATGATCTGCAAACCCGGCTCGGGCGTGCGCCACAACTGGCCGATGAGATGCGTGTGCGCGCCGACATCGCAGGTCATGATGCCGTCGCCGGAGAGCACATCGCGCAGCACGCTAAGCGCGCCCTTGGGACCGAAGCCGCGATTGGAAGGTTCCAGCTTCGCGAACATCGCGGCGCGCCGTTCGGCCAACGCGGCGAGGTCCCAATCCTTGCGCGATGCCGGCAGCGCCAGCAGCGCATTCAGCGAGGCGCCGATGTCGCCCACCGCGTCCACCGCCACGGTATATTGCTCGCGGTCGATGTCGGCGGGCGCGATGTCGAAGCTGACAAGCTTCGCCTGTTTCGCCATCCAGGATTCGTAATTGAATTCGACCGGATCGTACCCGACCGCGACCACAAGATCGGCTTGCGCGTGGGTTGCGCCGACCATGTCGCTGAGCGCGTGGAACAGCACGCCCGCATAGGAGGGATGATCTTCGGCCAGCATCCCCTTGGCCATCGGCGTCAGCACCACGGGAATGCCGTGCTTCTCGGCGAGCGCCTGGATTTGCGTTTGCACGCGCGCCTGCACGGCGCCGAGACCGACCGCGAGAACCGGCTTCTTCGCGGCTTTGAACAATTCGCCTGCGCGCGCCAGCAAAGCCGCATCGGCCGCCACCGGTTTCGCCGGTGGAACGAAAGCGCCGTTCTCGGCCCCCGCTTTTTCCGCCGACATGCCGACCGGCAATCCGACATGGACGGGACCGGGCCGGCCCTCGAGCGCCACGCGCGCCGCATCGAACAGAATTTCACGCACCGCATCGGCTTTGAGCCGCGTCGTCTTCTTGGTCAGCGGCGCGAACAAGGCCTGATGGTCGATGCCCATCTGCGTCGTGCGCCCGCGCATCGCCGCCGGCATCTCGTCGGTGAAAGCGATCATGGGCGAGCGGTCGAGCAACGCCTCGCCCACGCCGGTCGCCAGATTGGTCGCACCGGGGCCGAAAGTGCCGAAGCACGCGCCGGGCGCCGGGCCGATACGGCCGCAGACATCGGCCATCATGCCGGCCCCGCCCTCATGCGTCGTCAGGATGAATTCGATGCCGTCGGTGCGGCGCATCGCTTCCATGTAATCGACCCAGCCGCCGCTCGGCACGCCGAAGACATATTTCACGCCCAAATCGCGAAGCGTTTCCACCACGACGGCGGCGACGTTGCGTTCCTTTGTCATCAGCCGGGTTGCCCCTCGGGCGCGATAAGAGCCGCGGTTTCCGCCGACACACGCGCTGCGATTTTGCGCTGGAGCCGGTCCAGCGCCAGACAGATCACGCTAACCACGAGATAGGGCCCGGCAATGATGGTGAGCACGTCTTGGAGCGGCAGGTTCGCCGAAAGCAGATAGCCGGCGACGCCCGGGCCGATGATCGCGGCCACCCGTCCCATGCCGGAGGCGTAACCGACACCGTTGCTGCGGATGATGGTCGGATAGAAGCCGCCCACGATGCCGTTGAGCGCCTGATGCGTCGCCGACGAGCACGCCATTGCGATGATGCCGACCATGGTGACGACGGAGGCGGAAAGGCCCGGCGTTCCAAGATAGGTCAGCGCCATCATGGCGGGCGCGGCCGAGAGCACCGCGGCCTTCGGACCGAACGCATCGACGAGGCGCGCCAAGCCCATGATCGCCACCATGGCGCCGACATAGGCGTAGGAGAACGCCAGGGCCGCTTGCGTCGGAACGAGCCCCGCCTGTTCGAGCAGCACCGAGAACCAGGCGGCCAGCGTCATATAGGTCATCGATTCACAGAAGAAGGCGAGCCACAGAAGCGGCGTCGCGAATTTGCGGTAATCGTTGAAGAGAAGCTTCAGCGCGAAACGCATCTCACTGGCGGGCCGGTGCAGCACGAAGCGCGTGTCCGCGCCGATTCGCTGTTCGGGCGCGGCGCGGGCGACAAGCGCGCGCAATTGCGGCGCGTCGGGCTTGGTGACGGTGAGATAGGGAATGGATTCCGGCAGCAAGAAATATGTCGCGACGCTGAGCGCGAGACCCGCGACGCCCGCCACCAGGAAGACGATGGACCAGCCATAGGTGGGAATGAACCAGGCGGCGACCTGCGCGATGGAGGCGTTGCCCATCGAATAACCGATATAGGCGACCATCACGAAGGTGACGCAATATTTCTTCGGCGCGGTTTCGTTCAGCAGCGCGATGACGTTCGGCACCACGCCGCCCATCCCGAGCCCCGAAAGGAAACGGAACGCCGCCAATTGTTCCATCGAGGTGGCGAACACCGTCAGCAACGCCGGGATGCTGTAAGCGAGCACGCCGATTATGGCGCCGGTTTTGCGCCCATAGCGGTCGCCGAGATAACCGAACAACAGGCTGCCGGCGAAGATGCCGAAAAAGCCGCAAGAAAAGACGAAGCCCATCTCGCTGCGCTCGGCGCCGAAGGCGCGCAGGATCGCCGGGGCGCCGACATTGAGCGCGGAAAAATCGAGACCGTCCACGAACAGGATCAGCACGCAGAGGCCGAGCGTCAGCGCATGGAACGCGCCAAGCTTCCTGTCCTCCAAAAGCCGCCCTACATCGACGTCGCGCAACCCTGCCCCCCAGATGAGTCTGGGCCATTGTGCCGATACCTTCGAATTTGGCAACGCGCCGCCCAAGCTCGCGTCGCGGTGGTATTCTTTAATCGGCGGGATTGGGCTATTTCTGACGTATGATCGCGAATGGCGGCATTTCAAGACGAACGAGACGCGCGGCCCTTGTGGGCGTGGCGGCGCTTTTCCTAATCCTGACAAACGACCGCGCGGGGGCGGCGGCGGCCGCCGAGCCGTGGGGCGAATGGCTGGTCGCGGACAAGATGGCCCGCATCCGCGTCGCCGACTGCGCCAGCGTGCTGTGGGGCATCATATCCTGGGAAGCCGATCCGGGCGTCGATTCGAAGAACCCCGATCCCACTTTACGGGCGCGGCCGACCACCGGCACGCCGATACTGCTTGCCATGAAACCGGCGGGGCCACAGCGTTGGGACGGCAGCATCTACAATCCACAGAACGGCAAATTCTATTCCGGCGGCGTCACCATGATCAGCACCGACAGCTTGCGGGTGCGCGGCTGCATCCTCGGCTTTCTGTGCGGCGGCGAGAATTGGACGCGCGTCACGGCGGCCGCGTTGGAACCCGACGCGGCGATCTGCGCGCGGCTTGGACCGGCGCGCTAAATTTCCATGCGAACACGCTTCTTCGAACAACTCGTGCGGATTTGTTACCGCTACGCCGCCGCAGCGGTGGCGCTGTGCCTCTTCGCCGCCGCGGCGAGCGCGTACTACGTCGCGGGCAATTTCGAGATGGACAGCAACAGCGAGAACCTGCTCTCGCCGGAACTCGAATGGCGGCAGCGCGGCGTCGAATTCGACGCGGCCTTTCCGCAGCGGAACAATCTGACGCTCGTGGTGATCGACGGCGCCACCTCCGAACGCGCCGAAGAAGCGGCCATCGCGCTGAAAGCGGCGCTGATGCCATTCAAGTCGGAAATTCCGGTTCTGCGCGACATTCAAGGCGATCCGTTCTTTGCCCGTAACGGCCTTCTGTACCAGTCGCTCGACGAGCTGCGCGCCACCACCGCCGACATCATCAAGGCACAGCCCGTTCTGGCGCCACTCGCCGCCGATCCGTCCTTGCGCGGCATCATGGATTCGCTTTCCACCGCGCTGTTCGCGGTGGAGAACGGCGAAACCCCGCTCGAAGATCTCGTGACGCCGTTCAACGCGATCTCCGACACGCTGGAAAAGACGCTGCGCGGCGAGACGGCGTTCCTTTCCTGGCAGGCGCTGATCACCGGGGATGCGCCCACGACGCGCGAGACGCGGCGGCTGATCGAGCTCCAACCAACGCTCAATTACGGCCAGCTCATGCCGGGGGGCGCCGCCAGCGATCTGGTGCGTAAGGTCGCCACCGAACAGGGCCTCACTCCGGCCAATGGCGTTACGGTGCGCCTGACCGGGCCGGTGCCGCTGACCGACGAGGAATTCGGTACCCTGGTCGAGAATGTGGAGCTGATGACCACACTGATGGTGTCGGGAATCCTCCTGATGCTGTGGCTGGCGGTGCGCTCGGTGAAGATCGTCGCCGCGATTCTCGTCACGCTGATGGTGGGGCTGATCCTCACGACCGCGCTGGGCCTCGCCGTGATCGGCCAATTCAACGTCATCTCGGTCGCGTTCATTCCGCTCTTTGTCGGCATCGGCGTCGATTTCGGCATCCAATATTCGGTGCGCTACCGCGAAGAACGCTACCGGACGCAAGGGCTCGTCTCGGGCCTGATGGCGTCGGCGAGGATCATGGGGCCGTCGCTGACGCTTGCCGGTTTCGCCACCGCCGCCTGTTTCTATTCCTTCGTGCCCACCGAATATGAGGGCATCGCCGAGCTCGGCTTCATCGCCGGCAGCGGCATGATCATCGCCTATCTGTTGAACGGAACGTTGCTGCCGGCGCTGTTGAAATTGCTCCAGCCCAAGGGCGAGCGCGGGGATATCGGCTTCGTCAGCCTGGCCGGGCTGGACCGCGCGCTGCACGCGAACAAGAAGCCGATCCTCGTCGTCGCGGCGGTCCTGACGATAGGTGGGGTGGCGCTGCTGCCTTTCCTCGAATTCGACGCCAATCCGATGAATTTGCGCAGCAGCGAAACGGAGTCGATGGCGACTCTGCTCGATCTGATGCAAGACCCCGACACGACGCCCAATACGATCGAGGTTCTTAACCCCTCGCTCGAAGTGGCCGCCGTGCTGGCGGGCCGGCTCGCCATGCTTCCCGAAGTCGATGAGGCGCGAACGTTGCGCAGCTTTGTCCCTGCGGATCAGCCCGAAAAGTTGGCGCTCATTTCCGATGCCGCGCTGCTGATGGATACCGCCCTCAATCCGTTCGAAGTCAAACCGCCGCCCACCAAGGACGAGGTTCTCGCCAGCATCGCGGCGACCAAGGACAAGCTCGTCATCGCGGGCATGGGAACGACACCCGCGGCCGCGTCGGCGCGGCGGTTGGCCGAAATTCTGGCGCGGCTGGAAATGGCGGACGATGCGGCGCTGGCGCGCGCTACCACCGCCCTCGTGCCGGGCCTCAACACGGTGCTGACGCGGCTCCGCGCGGCCTTCATGCCGATGATGGTCGATCTCGACGCGCTGCCTGCGGAGCTGAAGCGCGATTGGATCACCGCCGACGGACGCGCCCGCGTGCAAGTCGTGCCGGCCGGGGATTCCAACGACAATGCGATTCTCGAACGCTTCGCCGCCGCGGTGCGCGCCGTTGCGCCGCAAGCGACCGGCGCGCCTGTCTCGACGCTGGAATCGGGCCGCACCATCGTCGGCGCCTTCGTCCAAGCGGGGATCCTATCGCTGCTGGCGACCGTGGCGATGCTGACCTTCGTGTTGAGAAGCACGCGCGATGTGGCGCTGACCCTCGGGCCGCTATTGGCCGCGAGCGTCCTCACCTTCGCCACCTGCGTCGTCCTCGACCTGCAACTGAATTTCGCCAACATCATCGTGCTGCCGCTGTTGTTCGGCATCGGCGTCGCGTTCCATATTTATTTCATCATGGCGTGGCGGGCGGGCACCCGCGAATTCCTGCAAACCAGCCTGACGCGCGCGGTGCTGCTCTCCGCGCTGACCACGGCAACCGGTTTCGGAACGCTGTGGATGTCGAGCCATCCGGGCACGGCGAGCATGGGCGAGCTGTTGATGATCTCGCTCGTCTGGATGCTGATAACGCTGTTCGTGCTGCCGACTCTGTTCGAATCGGTGCATTGGGGCTCGAAAAAGCCGCCTCTACCGCCCGCTCATCTGCCGATCGACAAGCACGTTGATCTTTTTGACAAGCTCGGCAGCTCCTCCCCGCGCGACCGTGGATGAGAAATCCGAACGGCGCAGCGCAAGCTGGCTGACATAGCCGTTCAGATAGACGTCGATGACCTTCCATTTGCCACCCGCCATATGCAGGCGATAATTGAACGCCGTCGCTTTGCCGTCTGACTCGACAAGTTTCGTTTCGACGATCTTGTCCTCGCCGCGCATCTTCACATTGGGATCGACGGTGAATTTCTCGCCGCCGAAGGTCGCGAAGTTCTTGGCGTAATTCGCCAGCGTCAGGCGCTCGAACGCTTCAACGACCGCCGCTCTGTCGGCCTCCGACACCATCTGCCAGGACGGGCCAACCGTAAGCTGCGCCATCGTGGGAAGATCGAAGGCGTCTTCGGTGGCGGGACCAAGCGCTTTGAAGCGCCCCTGAAGGCCGAGTTCCCCGCCCTTCTTCATCGTGTCGATAAGGGTCGCGTAGAACGATTCGATCTGGGCCGCGGCGGGATCGGCGGCGTCCGCCGCACGGGCGGTCGGAAAGCTAAGGGTGGCAAACAACGCCATCGCCATTGCCACTAGGTGCTTCGCCATCATCCGCCTCATAGGAACAAGCCTCTATTGTCGAAACGCGAGTGACCCACCATTGGTGGCACTTAACCTTTCGGAACTTACGACTCCCGGTCGAGCAAAAATAAGGCAAGAGCGCGCAAATCCTTGGCCTTGCCGCCGTAAAAATCGAGGGTATCTCCTGCCCGCGCGATCAGCTTGCGCGCTTCCTCCCGGGCGCCCTCGACGCCCTTTATCGACACCAAAGTGGCCTTGCCCTGATCCTTGTCCTTGCCGACGGATTTACCCACCTTCTCCGCCGTGCCGAGCACATCGAGAAGATCGTCGGTGATCTGAAAGGCGAGTCCGAAATCGCGCGCGTAACCGCGCAGCCGCTCGTGATCCGCCGTTTGCGCTTCGCCGAGGATGGCGCCCGCCTCGCAGGAGAACTCGAACAGCGCGCCCGTCTTCATCGCCTGCAGCAGCACGACTTCGCCTGCTGCGAAGGTCCGCGTCTCGGCCTCGATGTCGATCATCTGGCCGCCGATCATGCCCGCATGGCCCGCGGCTTGGGCAAGCTTGGCGATCAGCCGGCAACGCACCTCGGCGGATGGATGCGTGTCGGGATGCGCGAGGATTTCGAAAGCCAGCGTCAGCAGCGCATCGCCCGCGAGCACCGCGGTCGCTTCGTCGAACGCCTTATGCGTGGTCGGCCGCCCGCGGCGTAAGTCGTCGTCGTCCATGCAGGGCAGATCGTCATGCACCAGCGAATAGGTGTGGATGGCTTCGATCGCAGCCGCGACGCGAAGCGCGGATTGTTTCTTCACATCGAATAATGCCGCCGAGCTCAGCACGAGAAAGGGACGCAGACGTTTGCCGCCGGCGAAGATCGCATAGCGCATCGCCTCATGGATTCGCGCGTGCAACCCTTCCGGGCGCGGGAGCAAACGCTCCAACGTCGCTTCGACGTCGCGCACGGCTTCTTCCATGGCTGCGCTCAGCCCGGAAGGATCCGTCCCTAAATTCACCGGGCCAGCCATGAAGACCTCATCGACGCCTGTGCCTTATTCGCATTCGAGCGGGCTGAAAGTAAACGATAATACGGTTTATGAGCGGCTGGCGGGCCAAATGCCGATCCTCTAGAATGAAGTCAACCATAGGGGGGCGGTTTGGCGCGCTTCGCCGCATGTTATGCCCCCCCAGCCGGGTTAAGAAATAGCATCAGGAGAGCGTCGCTTTGGGTATTCCGATTTCACATGCAATTCGCGTCGGCAGCTATGTGCTGAAGCAGCACGTTTTGCGGCGCAAGCGCTATCCCCTGGTGCTGATGCTCGAACCCCTGTTCCGCTGCAATCTCGCCTGCGCGGGTTGCGGCAAGATCGATTACCCCGACGAGATCCTCAATCAGCGCCTCTCGGTCGCCGAATGCATGCAGGCGATCGACGATTGCGGCGCGCCGGTGATCTCGATCGCGGGCGGCGAGCCCCTGCTCCATCGCGAGATGCCGGAGATCGTGAAGGGCTTCCTCGCCCGCAAGAAGATCGTGATCCTGTGCACCAATGCGCTGCTGCTGGCCAAGAAGATCGACCAGTACGAGCCGCATCCTGATTTCAACTGGTCGATCCACCTCGACGGCGACAAGGGCATGCACGATGCCTCCGTCTGCCAGCAAGGCGTCTACGACAAAGCCATCGAAGCGCTGAAGCTCGCCAAGAGCAAAGGCTTCCGCGTCAGCATCAATTGCACGCTGTTCAACACGGCCGAGCCGAAGCGCGTCGCCGATTTCTTCGACGAGGTGACGCGGCTGGGGCTCGACGGCATCACGGTGTCGCCCGGCTACGCCTATGAGCGCGCGCCCGACCAGGAGCATTTCCTCACCCGCGAGAAGACCAAGAATCTGTTCCGTGGAATTCTCGCGCGCGGGCGTGGCGGCAAGAAATGGTCGTTCAGCCAGTCGGCGATGTTCCTCGATTTCCTCGCCGGCAATCAGGCCTATCACTGCACGCCGTGGGGCAACCCGACGCGCACCGTGTTCGGCTGGCAGAAGCCTTGCTATCTGCTGGGCGAAGGCTATGTGGCGACGTTCAAGGAATTGATGGAAGACACCAATTGGGACCGCTACGGCGTCGGCAATTACGAGAAATGCGCCAATTGCATGGTCCATTGCGGCTTCGAAGCGAGCGCCGTCGTCGAAAGCTTCAAGCGGCCGCTGAAGGCGCTGAGCGTGTCCATGCGCGGCGTGCGCACCGAAGGACCGTTCGCGAAGGATATTCCGCTCGACAAGCAGCGCCCGGCGGACTTCGTCTTTTCGGCCCATGTCGAGAAGAAGCTCGCGTCAATCCGGGCCGAGAAAAAGACTCCCGAGCGCATTGCGGCAGCGGAGTAAGGACGCAAACGCCTTCTCGGATTGACGCGCGGTGCGCATCAGCGCCGCGATGTCCTGCGGGCGCGTCACCAATCCCGCCAGCACGGCCGGAACGTTCACGCTGCCGTCTTCCTTAAGAGCGGAAATCACCAGCGGCGGCAGATTTCTGTCCGCCGGGTCCGCGATGGTGCGAAGAACCGCGAAGGGGATGCGGTATTGCCGCGCAAGGCGCGCGACGATGTGAGATTCCATATCGACGGCATAGGCGCCTGTGGCGCGGAACAAATCTGCCTTGCCGTTTTTATCGAGCACCACCGCATCGGCACCGGCAATGGCTGCGACAATTCCTTGCGGCAGCGCCGCGCCGATGCGCGCCGTCCAGGCCGGATCGGTGGCGAAGCGCTCGCCGCCGCTCAACACTTCGGAGGCGATGACGCAATCGCCCGACGCGAGACGCGGCGACAATCCACCGGCAATGCCGATGCTGATGATGCCTTTCGCGCCTTCGCCAAGCGCCTGTTCGAGCTTCGCCGCGAGCGATGCCTTGCCGCCGCCCGCGATGGTCTTCACCCCGGGGGCATCGGCGATGCGGGCCTCGCGCACCAATCCGGTGACGGCGATGATCATCTAGAGCCCGTGCGCAACGCGCCGCGAATTGCCGGCTTTCAAATTCCGGTAGCGGGCGAGCGCCCACAGCGGAAAGAATTTCGGATAGCCGTGATAGCGCAAATAGAACACGCGCGGAAAACCGCCGCCGGTGTAATGGTCTTGCGTCCATAACCCGTCTGGCGCTTGGGTCTTGCGCAAATAATCTATGCCCCGCGCGACCGCCGCGTCATCGACGCGGCCCGCCGCCATCAGGCCGAGCAGCGCCCATGCCGTCTGTGATGCGATCGAGGGCGCGGGCTCATAACCTTTGTAGTCGAGCCTGTAGCTGGCGCAGTCCTCGCCCCAGCCGCCATCCTCGTTCT
>SHWE01000051.1 GCA_009693985.1 Alphaproteobacteria bacterium
TCCCTTCGGTGAATATTCGGGAAGTGAAAGAGGGCGGCGCCCAGGAAGTGAGCACGGACGACTTCTTCAAAGGCAAGAAGGTCGCGCTGTTCGCCGTTCCGGGCGCGTTCACCTCGACCTGCTCGGTCAAGCATCTGCCGAGCTTCACCAACAATGCGGACGCACTGAAGAAAAAGGGCGTCGATGTGATCGCCGGCATCGCGGTCAACGATGCCAGCGTGATGAAAGCCTGGGGCGAGGCCAATGGGGCCAGCGGCAAGGTCACCATGCTCTCCGACGGCAATGGCGATCTCGCCCGCGCTCTCGGGGTCGAGGCCGACATGACCAAGCACGGCATGGGACGGCGCAGCCGCCGCTATTCCATGCTGGTCGACAATGGCGTGGTGAAACAGCTCAATCTGGAAGAGCCGGGCGCCTTCGGGGTCTCCAGCGGGGACCATCTTCTGACGCAAATTTGAGCGGCGGGTGATGTTCGCCTATCGTTGAATGGGCGAGGATGGTTCGAAGGGGTAATTGACGACCATGGCGCAATTCTACGGCGGCCCCAGCTACTGCGAGACGCCCGCCGATCCGGCATTGTGGACGTTCCCGGTCGAGCCGTTCAACACGGCCTCGAACGGCGTCATCGTCATGTTCGGCCTGCTTGGCTTTTACTTCGTCGCCAAGCGGGCGCCCCGCCAATACGATCTCTATCTGCTCTGTTTGCTGCTGACCCTGACCGGCATTGGCAGCGGCATCTGGCACGGGCTGCGTGACGGCCAGGCTTTGTTCTGGGAGGTGCGCTCCGGCCTGTTTTTCCTCTTCGCCATCGTCTTCTGCTGGGCGCGGCGGCTGTGGTCTTACCCCGGCGCCGTAATCGCGCTCGCCGCCTTCTATTTCGGCTTCGACGCTTCGCGCGAGATCGCCAACAATATGCTCGGCATCCCGGGCCGTTGGGTGGCGATCACGCCGCTGGTGCTGGGCTTCGGCGGCGTGATGGTGGCGCAGACGGCATTTCGCGCGAAAGATGCGGCGCTGACCGGCGGGCTCGCGCTCGCCGCCGCTTTGACCGCGGTAACGTTCCGCACTCTGGATCAGACCGTCTGCCAGTCCTTTCCGATCGGCACGCATTTCCTCTGGCACAGCTTCCTGTCGGCCGGCGGGTTTCTCGGCATCATCACGCTGATCAGGCTGCCGGCCTGGAATCCAGGCTGGTTCGGCGGCAAACAAGCGGCGCAGCAAGCGGCGGAATAATAATTGCGTCTTGGCTGAATGTCGGTTTGACCGAATGCGGATCACACGCTCGGCGACAGATGCTGCAACTCAATGGAAAAGGAACTCCGGAAGCCTAGCTTCCTTGATGACGTGACGCGTGAAGCCCCCAAATACCAATTCGCGCGCGCGCGTGTGGCCGTACGCACCGCTTACGAGAAGGTCTGCGCCCAAAGCACCTGCTGTCTCAAGGATGGCTTCCGGCCGTGTGCGCTCAGCCGCCAGCACGGCTTTCGCCTTTGCGGGAATACCGTGCCTTAGCAAGTGCTCCTCCAGCTTGGTGGCGGATTCCATCGCCCTTCCGAGAGCATCTCCACCTTCATCACCTACAAGCACGAAGACCCGGTCGGCCTTGCGCAAGAGCGGCATGGCGGCCGCGACCGCCCGCGCGGCCTCGGCCGTTTCCTTCCAGGCAATGGCGACCGTAGGCACGAGATTTTGCGGTGCCTCGGGTGTCGTCACGACGATGGGACGTCCAGCCGAGATCAATATGCTTCCGATGTCGGCAATCGAGAAACCATCGTTTCCGGCCCCCCGCGCCAAGAACACACAATCATTGAACCGGCTTTCCTCGATGGATTTTTCAACCTGGTCGTCCAGGATTTCACGGAACGAGGCTGATACTCCGTCCTGTGAAAACCCGTCCTTGCCGTTCACAAAATTCCTGTCTTCGCAGAACGCATCGAAGCTCCGCCGTGCCTCCTTGCCGGCTTGAGCGGCGGCGCGTTCGATGGAATGGATCAGCTCCACATTTCCGGTCGTCGCGATGAACTGATTCACAGCGGCCTTCGCAACGATTTGGCCGGTTCCGGGTCGCACATGGAGACAATCCATACGCGACCAGAATATCCTGGCCAGAAGGAAGGCGATCTGCAAAGCCGAAGCATCGGTGGGCGAACCGGCCAACAGCACAAGTGCGTCTTTTATCATCGGCGTGCCCCCCGCTTGCGGAGCTTCAATGCAATTGGGGTTGGTGCATGATGCCTTCGCTAGGGGCATCCGGTTTGAACACCATGTGACAACCCACGCAAACATTGACCAGCGCATCGCCGGACGCGCGTAAGGCTACCTTGTTCTTGGTGTCGGCCGCCTTTTTCGCCTCCAGCGCCACGGTGCTGAGTTTGCCGGACCATTCCTGCCATGCGGGCGACAGCGCCCAGCCGCGATCGGCCTTGCCCGTGCCGCCAAGGGAAACCACGCTGCCCGACGCCGCCAATTGCACAGCGTGTTGTTCGATAAGCAGCCACTCGCGGTCGGTGAGATTCCGGGTTCGGTTGCCGCCTTCCCATATTTCGTGGGCGGCCTGATCCACAAGAGCGACCATGACGGCATTGGTGCTGATGGGCACTGCAACATGCGGCGATCCAGCGGAAGGTGCCGACGCCGCTCCCGTTACGCCAGCCAAGCCATAGGCCGAGGCTGCGAGAACTGCAGAGAAAGCCAAAATCTTCGTGGTGCGCTTTGTTGCGACATACATTTTCTTGTTTCCTTCAATGTTTTGTCACGCGTGAGTTGTCGGTTGCGGCATTCTCGGGCGAGCCGTGCTCAGCATTGAGGCCGGCTAGTTGACGTCTGGAGATTAGCCACCGGCTAAGCGGCAGCGGTAGACTCGGAAACTACTCAGCTCCGTGCGCGATAGGTCGGATTTTGGGCGAGAACGGGGGGCGAAATTCTCGGTTACGCCATTGGCGCGACACGTCTGAAGCCGGAATTGGTTCCAGAAATTCTTTGCGGATTTGGAAGCTGGCATCGCCCAACCGTTTTTTTCTCGTTATTCTGACCGCAATAGGGACCGTTGACTTCGAGGGGCGCAATGCATGGCCGACCAGCAATTGTTACAGACGACGATCGCCGGCAGCCTGCCGAAGCCTTCCTGGCTTGCCGAACCGGAAAAGCTTTGGGCGCCCTGGCGTCTGGCGGGCGATGATCTGGCGGCGGGAAAACGCGACGCGACCCTGATCTGGCTCAAGGAGCAGGAGGATTCCGGGATCGACATCGTCACCGATGGCGAGCAGTCCCGCATCCATTTCGTGCACGGCTTTCTCGAACGTATCGAGGGGATCGACTGGGCCAAGAAGACGAAGATGGGCATCCGCAACAACCGCTATGAAGTCGATGTGCCGACGGTGACGGGGCCGGTGAAGCGGCGAGGCCCTGTGCACAGCGACGAGATGCGGTTCGCGCGCGCCCACACGGGGCGCAAGCTCAAGGTCGAACTGCCAGGTCCGATGACGATCTGCGACACCATCGCGGACGCGCATTATGGCCGCCGCGCCGACATGGCGATGGCGTTCGCCCGCATCCTCAACGAAGAGGCGCGCGAACTGGCGGAGTTGGGCGTCGATGTGGTTCAGCTCGACGAGCCGGCCTTCAACGCCTTCATGGACGAAGTGAAGGAATGGGGCGTGGCGGCGCTGGACGAAGCGGTCAAGGGCATCGACTGCAAGACCGCGGTGCACATCTGCTACGGCTACGGCATCGATGCCAACATAAAGTGGAAAGAGACGCTGGGCTCCGAATGGCGCCAATATGAGGAGATTTTCCCCGCACTCAATCGCAGCCGCGTCAATCAGGTGTCGCTCGAATGCGCCGGCTCCAAAGTTCCGATGTCGCTGATCGCGCTACTCAAGGACAAGGAGATCATGGTCGGCGCTATCGATGTGGCGACCAACAAAGTGGAAACGCCGCAAGAGGTCGCGTCCGTTCTGAGATCGGCGATGAAATATGCCGGCGTCGAGCGTATCTACCCGTGCACCAATTGCGGGCTGGCTCCGCTGCCGCGCGATGTGGCGGCCGGGAAACTCAAGGCGCTTGGCGCCGGCGCCGCGCTTCTGCGGAAAGAATTGGGTGGCCAATGAATCCGTCGATCAAAACCGCAAGCCTCGCGCTTGGCGCCATTATATTGTCGGGATGCGTCGCGGTGCTCGCGGCGCTGGCGCAGCCCGCGGCGAATACCGCGCCGTCCTACACCGAAGCTGGCCGGCTCGTATTTCCGAGCGCCTATCGGAAGTGGGTCTTTCTTTCGTCCGGCCACGACATGTCCTATCTGCCGGCCCCGGTGCGCCGCATGTCCACCTTCGGCAATGTCTTTGTGAGCCCGCAAAGCCATGACGCCTTCCTGCAAAGCGGCACTTGGCCGGACAAGACCGTGCTGGTGCTCGAAGTGCGGCGCGCGGAGCAGGAGGGCTCGATCAATCGGAACGGCCATTTCCAGTCGGAAGTGGTGCGCCACGAGGTTCATTTGAAGGACGTTGCGCGCTTCAGTGCCAGCGGTGGCTGGGCCTTCTTCGCCTTCGCGACCGAGGCGCCCGCCGACATGATCCCGCGCACGGCGAATTGCTATTCCTGCCACGAGGCGAATGCGGCCGTCGATACGACCTTCGTTCAGTTCTATCCGACGCTGCTTCCGATCGCGCGCGCCAAGAATACGCTGAGCGCTCCCTATCTCGCGGCCGAGTCGCGCAATTAACGCCATCGGGCACTTGCCGTGCTATGATGATTGCGAAATCCGCGTTAGGCGGCCACGTAAGGACATTCCCATGCCACGTTTGACGAAGACGCTTGCGATGATGCTCGTCGCTTGCGGCGTATCCACACCCGCCATCGTTTCCGCCGCGGACGGTGCGCCGGTCGGCGCTTGGCGCACGACCAATGATTGTTTCCTCGCCGCCTTCTTTCTGTCCGAGGGCGACCGCGCCCAAGCCGTCTATATCTCCGGCGAGAAGGACGACGATGCCGCTTGGGCATGGGACGGAAGAGTGCTGACGATCACTTCGCCGGCCTTTCCCAAGGACAGTTTCTCGGCGCGGCTGATGAACGATCAGGTCCAAGCCGATTATGTCTGGCACGATACGGACAAGGACGAGCTCAACAAGCAGGCTTGTATCTTCGAAAACACGAAGATGTTCCGGCTTTTCTAACCGCTAGAAGCTCGGAATCGCGGCGCGGGCGAGCGCGTCGGCGCGTTCGTTCTCCACATGCCCGTCATGACCACGGACCCAGCGCCACAGCACGTCGTGCTGGTCCGCCGCCTGATCGAGCGCACGCCAGAGATCGGCGTTTTTGACCGGCTTCTTGTCCGACGTCTTCCAGCCATTGGCTTTCCAGCGCGGCAGCCATTTGGTGAGCCCGTCCATCACATAGCGCGAATCCGTATGGATGATGACCATGCTCGGCTGCTTGAGCGCTTCGAACGCTTTGATCGCCGCCATCAGCTCCATGCGGTTGTTGGTAGTGAGCGTCTCGCCGCCGCTGATTTCTTTTTCATTCTTGCCCGCGCGCAGGATGGCGCCCCATCCGCCCGGACCAGGATTGCCGCTGCACGCGCCGTCGGTGAAGATTTCGACTTGGGGAGCTTTCGTCACAACCCGTACGCCTCCGGGCTTCTTACCGTGCGGTGGAAGCGCAAACGGCGGACGAATTCGCGCGGGTCCTTGGGCCGCACCAGCGCCGCCGGATTGTGATTGATCAGATCGTAAAGCCGGGTGAGCAGGAAGCGTAAGGCGGCGCCCCGGCAGAGCACGGGAAAGGCAGCCCGCTCGGCCTTTTCCAATTTGCGCTTGGTCTCATAACCGCCGATCAGCGCGCGCGCCTTGGTGAGATTGAAGGCGCCGTCTGGCTCGAAGCACCAGGCGTTCAGCGTCACCGCGAGATCGTAGGCCAGTGAATCGTTGCAGGCGAAATAGAAATCGATGATCCCGGAAATCTTATTGTCGACGAACAGCACATTGTCGGGAAAAAGATCGGCGTGGACGATGCCGCTCGGCAGGGGCGCGGGCCAGGAGGTTTCGAGGAAGGCGAGCTCCTCTTCGATGGCGCTGCGCATTTTCTCGGCGATGGTGTCGGCGTCGGGCGCGCAGTCGCGCACCAGATTGCGCCAGCCCTTGAGGCCCAGCGCATTGTCCCGTTTTACGGAAAACCGCGCGCCCGCCGCGTGAATCTCGGCCAGCGCCACGCCGGCGGCCGTGCAATGCTGCGGCAATGGCCGTCTCAGCGATACGCCGTCGAGAAAGGAAAGGATCGCCGCTTGCCTGTCGTTGAGCTTTCGCGTCGTCTTGCCGTCGCGCGCGTGCACCGGCGTCGGGCACTGAATTCCGGCGCGGGCCAGATGCTCCATCAGCCCGAGATAGAATGGCAAATCCTCCGCCTCGACGCGCGATTCGTACAGCGTCAGGATGAACGTGCCTCTGTCCGTCTGAAGATAATAGTTCGAGTTGGAGACGCCCTCGGCGATGCCCTTGAAGACATGGGCGGTCCCGAGATCGTAGGCGTGTAGAAAGGTCTCCAGGTCTTCGAAGGAAACGTCGGTATAGACGGCCATGCTCTATGCAGTCTGAAGCGCGCGCGGCAGCTTGAATTCGACGTCTTCGTGCATCAGCGTCACTTCCTCGACGGTGAGATCGAAGCGGGCGCGGAACGCGGCAATCACTTCCTCGACCAGGACTTCGGGCGCCGACGCGCCGGCCGACAGGCCGACAATGTTCGCGCCTTCGACGAGGTCCCAATCGATGGCGCCCGCGTTCTCGATCAATTTGGCGCGTTGCGCGCCCGCCCGCCGCGCCACTTCGACGAGCCGCATCGAATTGGACGAATTGGCCGAGCCGATGACGAACACCGTATCCACCCGGGGCACGATCTCCTTGATCGCTTCCTGGCGGTTGGTGGTGGCATAGCAGATGTCTTCCTTGTGCGGGCCGACGATCGAGGGAAAGCGCCGCTTCAGCACCGCGACGATTTCGGCGGTGTCTTCGACCGAGAGCGTCGTCTGGGTGATATAGGCCAAGGATGCCCCTTCCGGCGGGCTGACGCGTTCGGCGTCCTTCGCCGTCTCGACCAGGGTCATCGTGCCTTCCGGCAAGCGTCCCATCGTACCGATCACTTCGGGATGGCCGGCATGGCCGACCAGGATGATGGTGCGCCCGGCGCGATGATGAATCTCCGCCTCGATATGCACTTTGGAGACTAGCGGGCAGGTGGCGTCGAGATAGAACAGCTTGCGCCGCTCGGCTTCCTCGGGCACCGATTTCGGCACGCCATGGGCGGAGAAGATGACGCGCGAGTCGTCGGGGGCTTCGCTCAACTCCTCGATGAAGACGGCGCCCAGGCGCTCCAGCCTTTGGACGACGGATCGGTTATGCACGATCTCGTGGCGCACATAGACCGGGCGGCCATATTTCTCGAGCGCCATCTCGACGATGCGAATCGCGCGGTCGACGCCAGCGCAGAACCCACGGGGAGCGGCGAGGAGGAGCCGCAGAGGCGGCTTTTGGTCTTGGGAAATGGGACGTGTCTCGTTCATACCGGCATCATAGCGCGACTTTTCTTCCGCGCCCCGCTTGGTTACAGTCCGGCGCGCCCAAAGCCAAGCGCAACTCCACGACGAACCGGCTTTTTGATTGGATTTTTCATGTTTCGGCTGCGCTTTCTGCCCCTGATGTTTCTCCCCCTGGCGGCCGGAGGGTGCGAGACGCTCGGCCTTTCCGACGGGCCGGTGATGGTGGTTGAGACCATATCGCCCTGTCCTTCGACCGCGGTGCTTTCGGACGCCGTGACCGTGACCAAGGTGAAGCCCGGCACGCCTTCCGGCATGGCCGCGAACCCCCAGAATGTGGTGCTGACCGCCGAGATGTCCCGGGCGCAGCTCGAATGCGACTATGACCGCGAGGCCAACACCCTTTCGGTCGATATCAGCTTCGCCGTGCGCGCGACGCGCGGGGCGGGGGCCGCGGGGGCGGCCGAGCCGGCGCTCGATTATTTCGTGGCTATCGTCGATATCGACAACAATGTGCTCGTGAAAAAGCAGTTCCAGAGCCGCCCTGCGCTCGGCAACCGGCAGACCGGCGTGTTCCAGGAGAATGTCGAGAGTTTCGCCATTCCCCTGATGGAGGGAAAGCGGCCCTACGATTACGAGATCCTCACCGGCTTCCAGCTTACGCCGGATGAGCTCGCCTATAATCGCATCCCCAAACCCGTTCCGCTCCGACGCCCATGAGTTCGCTTCTGGCCGAGCTGTCTGCGACCGCGGGCGCCGCGTTCGCGGCCGAAGGCTTGGCGCCCGAATTGGGCCAAATCCAGGTTTCCGACCGGCCGGATCTGGCGCAGTTCCAGTGCAATGGCGCGCTGGCGGCGGCGAAGTTGGCCAAGGCCAATCCGCGCGCGATCGCGGAGAAGATCGCCGCGCGCCTGCGGCAATCGCCGCTGGTGGCCGAGGCCGCCATCGCCGGGCCCGGCTTCATCAATCTGAAGCTCACCGACGGCGCGCTGGAGGAGCGGCTTCAGCGCGTGGCGGCGGCGCCCGAATCCGCGCTGCCGGGAAACGGCAAGGGCAAGCGCGCCATCGTCGATTTCGGCGGTCCCAATATCGCCAAGCCCATGCATGTCGGCCATTTGCGTTCCTCCATCATCGGGGATTGCCTGCAACGCTTGTTGCGCGCCAATGGCTGGACGGTGACGAGCGATGTGCATCTGGGCGATTGGGGCCTGCCGATGGGGCAGCTCATCGCCGAGCTGGCGGCGAGCCGTCCGACGCTTCCCTATTTCGATGCGGCGGATAGGAGTCCGTACCCGGATGAATCGCCGGTGACGATGGACGATCTCGAAGTGCTCTATCCCAAGGCCGCCGCCGCCTGCAAGGAAGACCCGGCGCGCCTGGAAGCCGCGCGCCTCGCCACCGCCGAGCTGCAAGCCGGCCGTCCCGGCTACCGCGCGTTGTGGGAACATTTCCACGATGCAACGGCGGTGGGTTTGAAACGCGAATTTGCCAGCCTCGGTGTCGTGTTCGACGAATGGAAGGGCGAGTCCGACGCCGATCCGCTGATTCCCGCCATGATCGAGCGGCTGAAGGAGCAGGGCTTCGCGCATATGGACGAGGGCGCGCTGATCGTGCCGGTCGCCGAAGAGAGCGACACCAAGGAGGTGCCGCCGCTGATCCTTCTGAAATCGGACGGCGCGGTGCTCTACGGCACCACCGATCTTGCGACCATCATCGACCGCATCCAGAGTCACGATCCCAATCTGATTCTTTATGTTGTCGATCAGCGCCAGCACAATCATTTCGAGCAGGTGTTCCGGGCGGCGAAGAAGACGGGCCTTTCAGGGAAAGCCGAACTCGAACATATCGGCTACGGTACGGTGAACGGGCCAGACGGCAAGCCGTTCAAGACGCGTGCCGGCGGGGTGATGAAGCTCTACGACCTCATCGCGATGGCGACAGCCGAAGCCGACAAGCGCCTCGCCGAAGCGGGGCTGGCGGCCGATTACCCGCCGGAAGAACGCGCCCGGATCGCCAAGGCCGTGGGCGTCGCCGCGATCAAATTCGCCGATCTCGTGAACAATCGCGTGTCGAATTACATCTTCGACCTCGAACGTTTCACGCGCTTCGAAGGCAAGACGGGACCGTATCTGCAATATGCGGCGGTGCGCATCAAATCGATCCTGAAGAAAGCGCAAGCCGAAGGCCACGCCGCCGGGGCGCCATTCATTCGTTCGGAGGAAGAACGCCAGCTCGCTTTGCAGCTTCTAGCCATGCCAGAAGCGCTGACGCTCGCGGAGAATCGCCGCGCGCCCAACCTCATCTGCGATTACGTCTTCACGCTGGCGCAAGGGTTCAGCCGTTTCTACACCGAGCATCATATTTTGAGCGAAAGCGATGCTGCGCTGCGCGCCGCCCGGCTCGGGCTCTCGGCGCTGACGCTGGCGCAGATCGAGCGCATGCTCGCACTTCTCGGCATCGAAGTTCCCGATCGGATGTAATTCGGCGCGCTATTCACTAATCGCGATGCACTCCCTATGTTTTGAAGATGAGCGTGCCCCCCCCCTCGCCGCAATTGAAGCGCACGCCCTTGCATGCGCTGCACGTGGCGTTGGGCGCGAAGATGGTACCGTTCGCCGGTTATGAGATGCCGGAGCAATATCCGGCCGGCATCATCAAGGAACATCTCCATACGCGTGAGCATGCGGGCTTGTTCGATGTCTCGTATATGGGCCAGGCCATGCTGTCGGGTGGCGATCCGGCCCGCGCGCTGGAACGGCTGACGCCGGCGGACCTCGTGGGCTTGCGAGATGGCCAGATGCGCTATGCGCTGCTGTTGAACGATTCTGGCGGCATCAAGGACGATTTCATGGCGGCGCGTCTGCCGAACGAGCGCGCGCTTTTCCTCATCGTCAATGCCGCCACTAGGGACGCCGATTTCGCCTTTATCGCCGAGCGCAGCAAAGGCTCGGCGCAATTGCTGCCGCAAAGCCGCGCGTTGCTCGCTTTGCAGGGGCCGAAGGCGGAGGCGGTACTGGCGCGGCACGCGAAGGGCGTAGAAAATCTCGGCTTCATGAAGATCGGCCGCGTCACGGTCGCGGGCGCACCGGCGATTCTCAGCCGCTCGGGTTACACGGGCGAGGACGGTTTTGAGATTTCGCTGGAGGAGGCGGACGCGGAGCGTGTGGCGCGCGCGCTGCTCGGCGAGAACGAGGTTCTGCCCATCGGGTTAGGCGCCCGCGACTCGCTGAGATTGGAAGCGGGTCTTTGCCTTTACGGCCACGACATCGACGAAACTACATCGCCGATCGCGGCGGGCCTCTCCTGGACCATCGGCAAAAGGCGCAAACTGGCGGCCGATTTTCCTGCCGCTGAGCTGCTGATGACCGAGCTCTTCCAAGGCACCAAACGCAAGCGCGTGGGCTTGCGCCTGCATGACAAGATACTGGCATGCGAGGGCGGGAAAATCGTGGATGCGAACGGCAAAGCAATCGGCCGTGTCACCAGCGGGGGCTTCGGGCCGAGCGTCGGGGCGCCCATCGCGATGGGCTATGTCGATGTCGCCTTCGCCGCTGACGGAACCGAACTCAGTCTGATGGTGCGCGATGCGGCGTGCGTCGCGACAGTCGTGCCGATGCCGTTTGTGCCGCATCGCTACAAGAAATCACAAGGGAGGTAGGGCCAAAGAATGGAAAGTGGTGAGACACGGTATTCCGAAAGCCATGAATGGATTCGCGCCCAGAACGGCGCCGCCACCGTGGGCATTACGTCCTATGCGGCGGAGCAATTGGGCGATGTCGTCTTTGTCGAGCTGCCGCGCGTGGGCAAGAGATTCGCCAAGGGCGGACAAGTCGCTGTCGTCGAAAGCGTCAAGGCGGCGAGCGAGATCTATGCGCCGGTGGACGGCGAAGTCACCGAAACCAACAGCGCGCTCTCTGCCGCGCCCGCCAAGGTGAACGCGGACCCCGAAGGGGCGGGCTGGTTCTTCCGCATGAAGCTCATGGAAGGCGCGCAGCTTGGTGCGCTGATGACGAAAGATCAGTATACGGAGTTCGTAAAGGGCCTCTAATCAAAAAAAGAGGCCCTCCAAAAGGGAGGGCCAAGTTAGGGAGGAACGATCAGGAGGGAGGAGGAGAGGCTACTTGCAGAATTTGACGATAAGGCCGGCAGGAAGCTTGGTTTCGTCGTCACCGCAGGCCCGGTCGAGCTGCGCCTGGGTCAAGCCCTTGGCGGTCGAGAGATCGGTGCCCTTGATGCTGGTGATGGAGAGCTTGGCGCCGGTCAGGTCGGCGTTGGTGAGATTGGATTTGCCGAGATTGGCGCCGGTGAGGTCCGCGTTCTTGAAGGAGACGTCGGTGAAGTTCGCGAGGCTCATGCACATATAGCGCGCCGTCACGTCTTCGAAATTGGCGCCGGTGAGGTTGCCGCCCTTGACGCATTCGTTGGAGAGGTCGGCGCCCGAGAGATCGCAACCGGGGCAGTTGACGTCGCCGGCCTTGATGCGCTGGACGGACGACATAACCGAGGTCTTGGGGGCCTGCGCGCTGGCGATGATCTGGCCGACCGCCTGAGAGGCAAGCGCTGCGATGCCGAAGACGGCGGCGGCGACGAGAAGGGCGGTGAACTTGCGCATTGTGGGCTCCGTACCAATTCAGGACGATTGCCCTGAAAGGTCGCAAAGCCCATGCCAGGCTCAGAAAACCAGCCGGCTCCCCACCAAAATCAGTGTTCCGGCAAGGAGATAGCGCAAGAACGCGTCCGGCACGCGGGGCGCCGCATAGCTCCCGATGATGATCCCGGGGATCGATCCGACCAAAAGCGAGCCGAGCAATCCCAGATCGGTCCCGCCCAGGAGCCAATGGCCGAACCCCGCCACCAGGGTTAAGGGCACGGCATGGGCAATGTCGGAGCCGACGATCCGGGCCATTGGCAGATGCGGGTAAAGCAGAATGAGCGCCGTGACCCCGATGGCGCCCGCCCCGACCGACGAGATCGAGACCATCACGCCCAGAAGCGCCCCCATGGCGACCGTGTAGATGGCGGTCCGGCGGGGTGGCAGGGCGCTCATGCGCTGGGCGTAGAGCCCGAGGATCTGCCTGCGGAGGATGAGGATGAGGGCGGTCGCGAACAGCGCGAAGGCGAGCACGGTCGAGATCAGGGCGTTAACCCCTTCGGTCTGGATCCCGAAATAGAAGAGCGCCAGAAGCGTGACGACCGTCAGTGGCAGGCTTCCGGCGGCCAGTCGCCCGACCACCCGCCAATCGATGGTGCGCCCCATGCCATGCACGGCCGTGCCTACCGTCTTGGTGGCCGCCGCGTAGAGCAGATCGGTGCCGACGGCGGTGGCCGGATGTATGCCGAACAGCAGGATCAGCAGCGGCGTCATCAGTGAGCCGCCGCCGACGCCGGTCATCCCGACCAGCGCGCCAACGACGAATCCAGAAATCGAATAAAGCGGGTCGATCAAGCTACATCCATGAGTGAAGCATCGTTGCGAGCAAAGCCCCCTAAGCTCGCGTGCGTGTCCCCCGCGTGAGGCGGGGAACCTACACTGCCTTGATACCGCAGCAAAGAGAATGTGGATGCCGTAGTTCTACGCTGTCGGCGTGTGAATTATGGAAGGCAAATCGGCGCGCAATTGGAAAAGCGCTGCATGGCGCTCGCGTCAATGCACAGCGGAGGATTCGTGAAAATAGCGTCCCTTCGCCGCGTTCCGGCGAGAGACGCTATTTGCGCGACGGCATTCGCGTCGACCTAATCAGCTGCAGCCGCTAGTGCCGCCGCAGGTGTCGCATTTCATGCAAGTGCCGTTGCGCAGAAGCGTGAAGTTGCCGCAAGAGCCGCAGGCATCGCCCTCATAGCCCTTGAGACGTGCTTCGACCGCGCTCTTGGCTTGCGCTTCGCGTTTGGCGCCGGCCCGCGCCGCCGCCGCATCGGCTTCGGCGGCAAAACGCGTTTCGAGCGCGGCCATCGCGGTCGCCACCGGATTACCGGCGGCCGCCTCCTGCACCATCAAGCCGATTTCGGCGAAACTGACCGCGACTTCGGCATCTTCGTGGGCGTCATGCATGTGCGCGTGCTCGGGCTCAAGATCGAGCTTGGCAACCGCATTGCCGCGCACGACCGAGAATTGACCGAGTTGGCCGCGCACGAAGCCCGAGGATGTGACCTTGGAGAAGCTCTGCGCCAGCGCCGCTTCGCGTTTGCCGCCTTCGCGTTCGCCGCCGCCGAGATCCTCGTCATGGCTCGGCACCACATGGGCGAGATCGTTGCGGCCGAGATAGGACACCGCGAGCTCGCGGAAGATGTAGTCGAGCACGGAGGTCGCGTTCTTGATCGAGTCGTTGCCGATCACGAGGCCGGCGGGCTCGAAGCGCGTGAAGGTGAAAGCCTCCACGAATTCTTCGAGCGGCACGCCATATTGCAGGCCGATCGAGATCGCGATGGCAAAATTGTTCATCAGCGAGCGGAAGGCGGCGCCTTCCTTGTGCATGTCGATGAAGATTTCGCCGGCGCGGCCGTCCTCATATTCGCCGGTGCGCAAATAGACCTTGTGCCCGCCGACGACAGCTTTCTGGGTGTAGCCCTTGCGCCGTTGCGGCAGACGTTCGCGTTCGCGCACGCGGATGCGCTCGATCACCTTCTCGACGATGCGCTCGGTGACGATCGTGGTGCGCGCCGCCTGGGGCTGCGCCACCAGTTCGTCGACCGCGTCGTCTTCGTCGTCGATCTGAAGCACTTGCGAGGCGAGCGGCTGGGAGAGCTTGGAACCGTCGCGATAGAGCGCGTTGGCCTTCAAGCCCAGCTTCCATGACAGCATGTAGGATTCGCCGCAATCCTTGACCGTCGCATTGTTCGGCATGTTGATGGTCTTGGAGATCGCGCCCGAGATGAAAGGCTGGCAGGCGGCGAGCATACGGATGTGGCTTTCGACCGACAGCGCGCGCTTGCCGATGCGCCCGCACGGATTGGCGCAATCGAAGACGGGATAATGTTCGAGGCGAAGATGCGGCGCGCCTTCGAGCGTCATGGCGCCGCAGACATGAAGGTTCGCTGCGTCGATTTCGCTGCGGGGAAAGCCGAGCGCTTTCAGCATGTCGAAATCGGGCGCGTCCAGCGCGGTGGCGTCGAGCTGGAGGGTCTTCTCGCAGAACTCCTGGCCGAACGTCCATTTGTTGAACACGAAGCGGATGTCGAAGGCCTGCTTCAGCGCAGCTTCGACCTTCTCGATTTCGGTGTTGCCGAAGCCCTTCGCCCGCAGCGCGCCATGGCTCAGCGCATTGGTGTTCTTCAGCGTGCCGTGGCCGACCGCGTAAAGCTCGATGTCCTGGACCTGTTCAGGTGTGTAACCGAGCGTCGCCAGGGCTTCCGGCACGCAGCGATTGATGATCTTGAAATAGCCGCCGCCGGCCAGCTTCTTGAACTTCACCAGCGCGAAATCGGGTTCGACGCCGGTGGTGTCGCAATCCATCAACAGGCCGATGGTGCCGGTGGGCGCGATCACGCTCGCCTGCGCGTTGCGATAGCCATAGGCGGTGCCGAGCGACAGAGCCGCATCCCAGGCGGCCTTCGCCGCGTCCGACAATTCCTTGTCGGCGATTGCCGCATGGTCGAGCACGACCGGCGCCGTCGACAGGCTCTCATAGCCGGCATTCTCGCCATAGGCGGCGCGGCGATGGTTGCGGATGACCCGCAGCATGGCGTCGCGGTTTTCCTCGAAGCGCGCGAAGGCGCCAAGCTCGCCCGCCATCTCGGCCGAGGTCGCGTATGAAACGCCGGTCAGGACCGCGCTGATGGCACCGGCAATGGCGCGGCTCTCGCGTGAATCGTAAGGAATGCCCGCCGCCATCAGCAAGCCACCGATATTGGCGAAGCCGAGCCCGAGGGTGCGGTAATCGTAAGACAGAAGCGCGATCTCCTTCGAGGGGAACTGCGCCATCATCACCGAGATTTCGAGCACGACTGTCCACAGGCGCACGGCGTGTTCGAAGGCCGGCGTATCGAACTGCTTCGTCTCGTCTTTGCGGAACTGCATCAGATTGAGCGAGGCGAGATTGCACGCCGTATCGTCGAGGAACATGTATTCGGAGCACGGGTTCGACGCGCGGATTTCGCCGCCGGCCGGGCAGGTGTGCCAATCATTGACGGTGGTGTGGAACTGGATGCCAGGATCGGCGCAGGCCCACGCCGCATAGGAAATCTTGTCCCACAGATCGCGGGCCTTCATGCGCTTGTGCAGGCGGCCGTCTTTGCGCCGCGTCAAATCCCACTCGCCGTCATCGACGAT
>SHWE01000052.1 GCA_009693985.1 Alphaproteobacteria bacterium
TATTGCAGCTATTGCGTAATAGCTGAATTTGGTGGGGTCACGATTGGACGCGAAACGCGACGCCGGAAATCTCGATGTTTTGCAACACGATCAATGCGATGGAAGGCTTTAGCGGTGGGGTCAAAGTTGCGCGCGATTTCACAGTACCGGGTACGTACGGTCGCGCCGGGTGGGTTTTGGTGAAACGGCGCGCGGGCACCGGGGGGGTGCCTAAGTGTTTCGCGAGCGCAGGCTTGACGCCGTTCCGGTTCTCGCTGCTTGGCACTGGATGCCCCGAGACCGGGCAGCACAACTTCCGACGCTGCTTCCCCCAGGCTTCCCCACACTAACAGGCAGATGCAGATAACGACTCAACACATTGAAAAAACTGGTGGGCGCGACAGGGATCGAACCTGTGACCCCTACCATGTCAAGGTAGTGCTCTCCCGCTGAGCTACGCGCCCTATCACCAAGGGAAAATGTCTATAGCGTCCGCAGTGTGAGGCTGGCAAGGCGCGCGGCTTTAGGCCGCGATCATCCGTTCGACCTCCTGCACGATCTCGCGCAGGTGGAAGGGTTTCGACAGCACCTTGGCGTGCTTGGGCGCTTCGGAAGCCGGATGCAGGGCAACGGCCGCGAAGCCGGTGATGAACATGATCTTGAGCAAGGGATCGAGGTCGGCGGCGCGCTTGGCGAGCTCGATACCATCGAGTCCGGGCATCACGATGTCGGAAAGAAGGAGATCGTAATGGCCTTCCTTGAGGGACTTATAGGCGTCCAAACCATCGCCGCACGCGGTCACCGCATGGCCCGCGCGTTCGAGCGCCGCGGCCAGGAACCGGCGCAGGGATTCGTCGTCTTCCGCCAGAAGGATGCTGGCCATTGGCCCCCTCAAAAAATTGTCTGACGCATCTTAATAAACACCAAAGCGTAAATGCCAGTTAATAGGGCAAGGAACATGCACTTAGGGTTAGCGGTATTTTCGGCCCTTTACCCTGGCCTTGATCGCCGGGCGCGGCGATGGTCCACTGGCAGTGCTTTGGGTCGAGTGCGGGTATGAGTGGGATTGCCGCCGTGAAAACCGAGATCGCGCCCCCGCAGATGTGGGCGGGCGATGCGGAGCTTGATGCGCTGGTGGCCGAGCCGATCCTGCTGCTCGAACCTTCGGGCCGGCGCACCCCGTTCATCTTTGCCTCGCCCCATAGCGGGAGAACCTATCCGGCAAGTTTCGCGCGGGCCGCGCGTCTGGACCCGGTCACATTGCGCAAATCCGAGGACGCCTTCGTCGACGAGCTATTCGATTTCGTGCCCGATCTGGGCGCGCCGCTGATCGCCGCCCGTTTCCCGCGCGCCTTTGTCGATGCCAATCGCGCGCCGGGCGAGATCGACCCGGCCATGTTCGATGCGCCGATCGATGCGGTCGGCCCGCGCACGCCGCGGGTGGCCGCGGGGCTCGGCGTCATTCCGCGCATCGTGCGCGATGGGCTGGAAATCTATGGTGCCCGCCTGCCGGCCGGCGAAGCGGCCTTCAGGATCACCCGCTTTTATCGGCCCTATCACGATCGGCTGGCGAAACTGGTGGCCGAGGCGCGGAGCCAATTCGGCGTCGCCATCGTGATCGATTGCCATTCCATGCCGCCGCCTTCGCGCGGCAGCGACGTGGTCATCGGCGATTGCTATGGCGAGGCGGCGTCGAACGATCTCATCGTCCATGTCCAGCGGTCGCTCGGCGAGCTCGGCTTTTCGGTGGTGCGCAACGCGCCCTATGCCGGCGGCTATACCACCAGTCTCTATGGCAAACCGGCCGACCACGTTCATGCGATCCAGATCGAACTCAGCCGCGCCCTCTATCTCGACGAGATCCGGATGGAAAAGACCGCCGGTTTCGCCGCGTGCAAGGAACGGCTCGCCCGTTTCGCCACCCGCCTTCTGGGCACGCAAGGCTCCTGGCTGCCGCGCCGATAATCCTCGGTTTTCAGATAAAAAAGGCCGCCCCGAAGGGCGGCCTAAGTTTAGGGAGGAAACGCCCCGGGAAGGGGCCTCGGCACGCGGGAGGAGTCTGCGATGCCGCACCGCAATAATATGCAATATTGCACTTGCGAGATCAAGTCCGAAATCTACACCGGTTCGCGTGGCAAACTATTAATAATCTACTTATTTTTCAGATGTTTACCGAAATAAACTTGAGGTTGGCGGCAGAATGCCGCACTGCGGTATCGTTAAAACCGCGCGAATTATCCAACTCACCAAAACATCACGAAACCGCCATGCCGGAGTCATGCTAAGCGGGCAGAGAGATTGCGCCGTATACGGAGTGATTCTCATGACCCTCGGTTGGCCGCCTCCGGCTCCTCCCGTCCGTTCGTCACGAAAGGTCCCTGTCGCACAGCCCCATCGCATCAAACATCACCGCACGCTTTTCATCTCCGACACCCATCTCGGCACGCGCGGCTGCAAGGCCGACCTCTTGGCCGACTTCCTCGATCACAACGATTGTCAGACGCTTTATCTCGTCGGCGATATCGTCGATGGCTGGCGGCTCAAAGAGAATTGGCTGTGGACCGCAGCCCATACGCGCGTGCTCGACGCCATCCTCGCCAAGATCGAAGACGGCACGCGAGTCATCTATGTCCCGGGAAATCACGACGAGGTGTTCCGGGCCTATTGCGGGCTGACGCTCGCGGGCATCGAGGTGCGGATGGACGCGGTTCATCAGACTCGCGACGGCAAGCGCCCCCTCGTCATTCACGGCGATCAGTTCGACGGCATCGTCACCTATGCGCGCTGGCTCGCCCATCTGGGCGATTGGGCCTACACATTCGCGCTTGTCGCGAACGATGTGTTCAACGCCGTGCGCCGGCGCTTTGGCCTGCCCTATTGGTCGCTCTCCGCCTATCTCAAGCTGAAGGTGAAGAACGCCGCCGCCTTCATCACCAATTTCGAGGAAGCGCTCGCCCGCGAGACGCGCGCGCGGCCTCGACGGCGTCGTCTGTGGCCATATCCATCACGCGGAAATCAGAACCATCGGTGGCGTTCTCTATTGCAACGACGGCGATTGGGTTGAAAGCTGCACCGCGTTGGCCGAAGACGCGCGCGGCCGCTTGGAGATCGTGCGGTGGACGAAAGTTGCGCAAAGAGCGAATACCGTCCCGGCGGTAGCGGCCGATGTTCGCAGCGCTCGCGCGGCCGCTTGAAGCGGTGCTTTGCTTCGGATTGGCGGCGCTCGCCGGCGTCGCGTTCAGGCCGGCGCCCGCCAAACGCCTTATAGGAAGCGCGATGCCCGCCCGCCCGTTGAGAATACTCATCGTCACCGACGCCTGGGCGCCGCAAGTCAACGGCGTCGTGCGCACCCTCGAAGCATTGGGCCAGGAGCTTCGCGAGGCTGGCCATACGGTGCGTTTCGCGACGCCGAAAAATCATACGACCCTGCCGCTGCCGACCTATCCCGAAATCCGTCTGGCGCTGTTTCCGCGCAGCGGTTTGTTGCGTGAATTCGACGAATTCAACCCCGATGCCATCCACATCGCCACCGAAGGCACGATGGGCCTGTCGGCACGCGCCATCTGCGTCGAGCGCAAGCTGAATTTCACCACCTCGTTCCACACCCGCTTTCCCGATTACATCCATGCCCGCTTTCCGTTCATTCCCGAAGCTGCGGTCTATGGCGCGCTGCGCAGCTTTCACAGTGCCTCCGTTGCTACGATGGTCTCGACGCCGTCGCTGAAACGGGAATTGGAAAGCCACGGCTTTCACAATGTCCTTCTGTGGTCGCGCGGCGTCGATGTCGAAATGTTCAAGCCGGGCGCGCGGGATGGTTTCGAACGCCTGGGCCTCAACATCGCGCGTCCGGTCTTTCTCTATGTCGGCCGCGTGGCGGTCGAGAAAAACGTCGAAGCCTTTCTGGCCCTCGACCTGCCCGGCACCAAGATCGTCGTCGGCGAGGGCCCGCAGCGCGGCGAATTGGCAGCGCGCTATCCGGACGCCGTCTTCCTCGGCCAGAGAAGTGGCGCGGATTTGGCGAGCCTTTACCGCTCCAGCGACGTCTTCATGTTCCCAAGCCGGACCGACACGTTCGGGCTGGTGCTCCTGGAAGCGCTCGCCTCCGGCGTTCCGGTGGCGGCCTTTCCTGTCCAGGCTCCGCTCGAAATCCTGGGCGATGCCGGAATCGGCGCGCTCGACGAGGATTTGGGCGCCGCCGCGATTCTGGCGCTTTTGGTCTCCAGGGATTCCTGCCGGGCCTTCGCGCTGGAGCGCTCGTGGCGCGCTTCGGCGGAGCAGTTTCTCTTTAACCTTGCCCATTGCAGCCAGACGGCGGAATAGAGCGAAAGAGATTCGCGCCATTGCTAGTGGCGAATCGCACCTATATAAGCCGCGCTCCGCTATTTAGCGCTCCTCCAAAATACGGTCCCGATGGATATTCGGAATATCGCCATTATCGCCCATGTCGACCACGGGAAGACCACCCTCGTCGATCAATTGCTCAAGCAATCGGGCGCGGTGCGCGACAATCAGCAGGTCCAGGAACGCGCGATGGACTCCAACGATCTGGAGCGCGAGCGCGGCATCACGATTCTGGCCAAATGCACCAGCGTCGAATGGGGCGCCACGCGGATCAACATCGTCGATACGCCGGGCCATGCCGATTTCGGCGGCGAGGTCGAGCGCATCCTTTCGATGGTGGACGGGGTCGTGCTCCTGGTGGACGCCGCTGAATCGGTGATGCCGCAGACGAAATTTGTGCTGTCCAAGGCGCTGAAGCTCGGGCTGAAGCCGATCGTCCTCATCAACAAGATCGACCGCTCCGACGCGCAGCCCAAAGAGACGCTGGAATCGATCTTCGATCTCTTCCTTGCGCTCGAAGCCAATGACTATCAGCTCGATTTCCATGTGCTCTATGCATCGGGCCGCCAGGGCTGGGCGGTTCACAATCTCGGCGATCCGCAAAAAGACCTGACGCCTCTGTTCGAACGCATCATCTCCGATGTGCCGCGGCCCAAACCGATGGATCTGGCGAGCGAGGATATTCCCTTCGCCATGCTGGTGACGACGCTGGAAGCCGATCCCTATTTGGGCCGCGTGCTGACGGGCCGGATCGAGCAAGGCATCATCAAGGTCAACACCGTCATCAAGGCGCTGGCCCGCGACGGCCATGTGATCGAGCGCGCCCGCATATCGAAGCTGCTGGCCTTCCGGGGCCTTGCCCGCGTGCCGGTGGCGCGCGCCGAAGCGGGCGACATCATCGCCATCGCCGGACTTCCAACCGCGACCGTCGCCGACACGCTGTGCGACATCGTGGTCGAAACGCCCATCTACGCCAATCCGATCGATCCGCCGACTTTGGCGATCACCGTCGCCGTCAATGATTCCCCGCTCGCGGGGCGCGAGGGCGACAAGGTGCAGAGCCGCGTCATTCGAGACCGCCTGTTCCGCGAAGGCGAAGGCAATGTCGCCATCAAGGTGCGCGAAAGCGGCGAGTCCGCTTACGAAATCTCGGGCCGCGGCGAACTTCAATTGGGCGTGCTGATCGAGACGATGCGCCGTGAAGGCTTCGAGCTCGCGATCTCGCGTCCGCGCGTCCTTTATCGCGACGACCCCGAGACCGGCCAACGCCTCGAACCGATCGAGGAAGTCACCATCGACGTCGATGATCCCTATACGGGCATCGTCATCGAGAAGGTCAGCATGCGTAAGGGCGAGATCAAGGACATGCGCCCGACGGGAGCCGGCAAGACGCGGCTCATCTTCCACGCGCCCTCGCGGGGGCTCATCGGCTATCACGGCGAATTCCTGACCGACACGCGCGGCACCGGTGTGATGAACCGCATGTTCCACGGCTACGCGCCCTATCGGGGCGATGTCGGCGGACGGCGCAACGGCGTTCTCATTTCCACCGACGACGGCGAGGCCGTCACCTATGCGCTGTTCTATCTGGAACCGCGCGGCAAGCTGTTCATCCTGCCCGGCACCAAGGTCTATGAGGGCATGATCATCGGCGAGAACTCCAGAGGCAACGATCTCGACGTCAATCCGCTCAAAGCCAAGCAGCTCACCAATATCCGCACCCATGCCAAGGACGAGGCGCTGCGTCTGACCCCGATCACGCCGCTGACGCTGGAGCAATCCATCGCCTATATCGAGGACGACGAGCTGGTCGAGGTGACGCCGAAATCGATCCGTCTGCGCAAGCGCGCGCTGTCGCCCCATTTGCGCAAGAACCGCAAGGCAAAAGCCGACGCCGAATAGGCCGTGGGCGCTTCAAATAGGGGGATTTTGACCTTTTGGTCGGCCCCCGATCCATGTATGATTTCACCAAATGCCCGATCGGCCCAAAATAGGGGACTGCCGATGAAATTGCGCAACTTCTCCGCCGTTGCATTGTCGCTCGCGATTGCCGGTCTTGCGGATAGCGCCTCGGCGCAAATCCGCACGACGCCCGCCGGTAAGCTGTTCTTCGAAGGCGACATCGTCCGCCACGCGCTCGCCGGTCAGCAGGGGCCGTTCTGCGTGCTGCAGAACCAGTACAAGCGCGGCGAAGCGGTCGCCTGGCGCATTCGCGTTCAGAAGCCCGACGGAACGCCCGCCGATGCCATGACGCTCAAAAGCGTGGAAGTCCAATTGGGCAACGGCACCAAGCTTGCCGCCCATTACGGCGGTCACGGCATGCCGCCGACCGACTTTTTCTGGTCGCTGTTCTATACCTTCCCCAACGATTTTCCGACGGGATCGCTGGGCTACAAGGTCAACGCCACCATGCAGGATGGCAGCGTCGTCACCTGGGAGCCGTTCACGCGCGGGACCACGCAGCTGATGGTGGTTGCGGGCACGCCGACGCCGGCTCAGCCCTAAGTTTGAAACTTAGATCTATGGAGAGGTCCATGACGATGCGCGGCGGACCGCTGGCCGGTCTGGCGTCTGCGCTCTTTGCGGTGACGCTGATATGCGAACCGGCGCAAGCGGCGCTGCCGTCCGCCTTCGGTCCCGAAGTGAAAGTGGGCGAAGGCCAGGGTGGCTATGTCGGCGCGCTCAATGTTCTGCCCGATCACGGCAAGGCAGGTGCCCCGTTCACCGTCACGGCCGAGAAGCTGCCGCCCAATCAGGAATTCCAGCTCATCTGGCAGACCGTCAATGGAAGCTGGAACGTCGCGGACGCCCAATATAAGGGCCGCGAATACGTACCCGTCGCCTATCAGATGGGACGCGTCAGGAGCGACGCCCAGGGACGCATCAATGCGCGCTTCACGACGCCGGAGGATTTCGGCTTCGGGCACGACATTCTGCTGCAGCAGGGCAACCGGCTGATGAATCAAGTGGGCTATTCGATCGACATGAGCGTCGACATCACGCCCAAGAGCGGTCCCCTCGGCACGCCGATCAAGGTCGAAGTCAAAGGCATTGGCTGGCGCTCGCTCTACAATTCCTGGGACCTTCTCTACGACAACCATTTCACCGGCTGGATGTCGGCCGTGACGACGCATGGCTCGGCGAGCTTCACGATTCCCGCGACCGGCCATGTCGGCGATCACATTCTGCAAGTGATGCATGGCGCGCTCACCTTCCCCTACCAGAACCCGGAACAGAATCCGGCGCCCGGCCGCCCGCGCTTCGAACTCCCGTTCACCGTCACGGCGGGCGTGCCCGTGCTGCCGCCAGCGCCCCAAGCGCAAGCGCAGAGAAATGTGCGCGTGCTGCCCCCGCAGGGCGAACTTGTCTCGGCGCCGCGCTTCTCGGGTGTCGGCGAGCCGGTCAAGGTCAGCAGCACAGGGCTAACGGCCGGCAAGACCTACAAGCTCAATTGGACGCGCGTCATCGGCAACCGCATGACCGGGCAGGGCTGGGAAGAAGCATCGACGCCGGTGGCGGAAGCCAAAGCGGATGCAAGCGGCCGCGCCGAATTCGCCTTCAATACGCCCGACGATCTTGGCGGCACGCACGGCCTTTGGATCGACATGGGCGGCAATAAGAAGAAGGTCGGCAGCCATTTGATCAAATCGACCGCATTGCCGGTCGCGGTGACGAAGGGGCCGGTCGGCACCAAATTCACGCTGCATCTGAAGGGCGTCGGTTGGACCGAGACCGCCAACATCATGCATGTCGTCTATGATAACGCCTATAATGGCTATGTCTGCGCCTTCAACAGCCAGGGCGATGTGGAGATTTTCGTCTCCGCGACCGGCGCGCCGGGCTGGCATTTCATCGATCTTTATCCCGGCATCTACAAGGGCACGGAGAGCGACCCGATCCTGAACAATTTCCGCATCCCGCAGCTCACTTTTGCGGCGGATCATCCGGGCGAGGATCTGCCGGCCTTCCGCTTCGCCTTCGAAGTGACCGCCGGCGGCGCGGTGAAGCAAGCGCAAGCAAATTAGAACGGATTCGATAGACCCCATCTGGAAGGATACCGCCATGCGGGTTCTCGTCGTCGCCTTTACCGCCCTGCTGTGGACGAGCGCGAGCCACGCGCAATCGCTGAAGAACCAGATCGTCGGCACCTGGAATTTCGTCGTCGCCGAGATCACCTCCGCCGATGGCAAGAAGACGTTCCCGTTCGGCGAAAAGCCCAAAGGCCAGATCATCTTCACCGCCGATGGACATTTCTCGCAGGTGCACGTCTCGAGCGAGCTGCCGCGCATCGCCGGCAATAATCGGCTCGCCGGCACGGATGCCGATTACCGCGCCATCTCGCATGGCTCGCTCTCCTTCTTCGGCACCTATGCGGTGGACGAGGCGAAGAAGACGGTGGCCTTCAACATCGTCGCCAGCACCTATCCCAACGCGGCCGGCACGTCGCAAATACGCACGATCGACAAGCTGACGGCCGATGAATTCGTCAACACCAATCCGGGTGCGGCGCGCGATGGCCCCGCGCGCGCGGCGAACTACTACACGCGCGCCAAGTAATTCATGACGGAGGAGTTGGAGAAGCGCGTCGCCTTCGTGCATCGTCTCGCCGACGCCGCGGGCGTGGCGATCCGTCCCTATTTTCGCCAACGCATCGATGTGACGGATAAGGGCGCCGCCAAGGGCGCCGCGTTCGATCCCGTCACGGAGGCCGATCGCAACGCGGAAATCGCGATCCGTGAACTGCTCGGCAAGGACTTCCCGCAAGACGGCATTCTCGGCGAAGAGATGGGCGATACGCCCGGCACCAGCGGCTTCAAATGGCTGCTCGATCCCATCGACGGGACGCGCGCCTTCATCACCGGCCAGCCTCTCTGGGGCACGCTGATCGCCTTGCAGCAGGACGGAAGCACGGTCCTCGGCCTGGTCGACCAGCCGATCCTGGGCGAACGCTTCATCGGCGTGGGCGGGCGCGCCGAACTTCATGCGGGCGGTAAGGTGCAGCGTTTGAAGACACGGCCCTGCGCGTCGCTTGGCCATGCGGTGATCTCCAGCACTAATCCCTGGACCTATATGGACGAAGCCGAACGGACACGATTCATGCGGCTGATGGAAAGCGCGCGCATGACACGCTTCGGTGGCGATTGTTACGCTTATGCGATGTTGGCGGAGGGCTTCGTCGATCTGATTGCCGAGACGCGGCTGCATATTTGGGACATCCAGCCGCTGATCCCGATCATCGAGGGCGCCGGGGGCATCGTCACCGATTGGTCGGGAAATCCGATTCGCGAAGGCGGCTCAGCGCTCGCCTGCGGGGATGCCCGCGTCCACGCCGAAGCGCTGAAGATTTTGCAGGGCTAGAACAGCGGCGTGCGCGCGGCCGCGAATCCCGTGGGCGCATTCAACTGGGTGTCCATGAAGGCATCGAATTCCGCCCATAGCTGCGCGCGGATAGAATCCTTTTCCATCAGTATCTCGTGCTCGGCCCCTTCGATCTCGACATAGCGCGCATCGGGCAGGCGCTTGGCGAATTCGCGCACCACTTGCGTGTGCACCACCCTGTCATTGCCCGCGCCCACCACGAGAATTGGCGCGGCGATGTCTTCCGCGAAGCCGCGCCGCGCCATCCGGTCGAGCGACCGATAGGCGGCGCCGAGCCAGCCGAAGGTCGGGCCGAAGACGCGCAAATATGGCTGCGCCTTGAGGAAGCCGCGCGTGCGCTCGAAGCGCGCTTCGTCCGTGGTCACGCGATTCTCGGAGAAGGCGAGGTGCAGCGGATCGCGCTCCTCGACGCCGAAGATGAAACGCGTGGAGGGCTTACGCAGATTGAACGCGTAGGTCAGCATCCTGGTGACCTGCGGCGAATAATTCCCGGTGTGGAAGGCGATCATCGGGCTGATCAGCGTGGCGGCCGTGAAACGGCGCGGATGATCGTGCAGGAAGCGCAGGAGAATATGCGCGCCCATGGAATGCCCGATCGCAAACACCGGCAGCGGCGTCTCGTGCGTGCGCTGCATCGGTTCGACGATCTGCACCATCAGGGCCGCGATGTCGTGATCATATTCTTCGAAACTATTGACATGGCTGGCGCGGTTGCTTGAGCGCGAGCGTTCCGAGGCGCCCTGGCCGCGCCAATCGAGACTCGCCACGATAAAGCCGCGGGCGCGCAATTCATCCGCGACCTCGCCGTATTTTTCCAGGAACTCGGTCAACCCGTTCAGCAGCACGCAAATGGCGCGCGGCTGCGTGCCGTCTGGCAAATCCCACACGCCCGCACGCAATTGGCGCTTGTCGGGCGTGATCACGGTCAGCACGCGAAATCCTGCAGTCACGAAATCTTCCAATCTTTGGCTTGGGCTTGGGCCGTGGCGGGGTCGATGCGGGCCCCCGATATGATCATCTGCGGCCGTTCCTCACAACAACATCTGGTTGGGCAAGGGGATGGGCGAAAAGTTCCCGGGCGGCCACCACAAAAAAAGCAAAATCTTGGCCGGAAGAAAGCCCAAATCATGCGTTTCCATATCCGAAGGAGAGCCATAAGGGCGGGAAGACCCAAATGGCCGGAAAATACGGTGATTTATGGCGTCCATAGACATCCAAGAATATGCCGGTCCACGGCAAGATCGTCTCGGGCTTGGGCTTTTCATCTTTCATATCGTCGTGAGCCTTTATGTGCTCTTCGGCTGGGTGATGCCCTCGCTCGTCTATCTCGTGCTGTTGCCGTTGATAGGCTTGCAATGGCGGTTCAATCAGGGCTGCTGCGTCATCAACAATTTCGAATCCTGGTTGCGCACCGGCCACTGGCGCGATCCCGACAGTAAGGAAGAAGGCACCTTCCTGTTGATGCTGTGCGAGTGGCTGGGGCGTGTGCGGCCCGAGCCCAAGGTGCTCGACCGCACCTCCTACGGCACGCTTACGGTCCTTTGGCTGTTCGGCTTCGGCCGCTTCATGTGGCTCGCCGCCGCCTAAAGCCAAGGCCCGGCTTGTGCCGTTTTCGGGCTCTTGAAGCCCCTCCCACGCTTCCTAACTAGGGAAGTGTCCGGCGAAGGCCCACGCGGCTTTGCCGGGCATGAAACAGGCCTCGGCCCGTGTTGGGCGCGGTCGTAACCACTTCGCTTCCTATGGAGGTCGTGACATGCGTACGTTTGATCTTACCCCCCTCTTCCGCTCCACCGTCGGCTTCGATCGTCTCGCCGACATGATTGATTCCGTTGCGCAATTCGATGCCGGCGTGAGCTACCCGCCATACAATATCGAGCGCACCGACGAGAACCATTACCGGATCTCGCTCGCTGTCGCGGGCTTCGCCGAGAAGGACCTCAGCATCGAGGTCAAGGAAGGCGTGCTCACGGTCGGCGGCAAGCGCGAAACCGACAAGGACGGCAAGGAACGGCATTACCTGCATCAGGGCATTGCCGGCCGCAATTTCGAGCGTCGCTTCCAGCTGGCCGAGAATGTCGAGGTCCGCGGCGCGAACCTGGAGAACGGCCTCCTGCACGTCGATCTCGAACGCTTGGTCCCGGAGGAGAAGAAGCCCCGCCGGATCGTCATCGGCGAGAAGCCCGACGGCAAGGTCATCGAGCACAAGGCCAAAGCAGCGTAACTTTCCGCGTCGTTAACGCCATCCTGCTAACGAAAGCGCGCTTCCTCGCGGGAGCGCGCTTTTTCTTTGCCCTCCGCATCCGCTCGGTTACATTCGCGGCCCTGCTTCGTTCATTCACGAGTCATCATGGCGAATTGGCCTAACGCAGTTTCCGCGCATCTCTCGCGCCTCATGGGCCTCGGTCGCGTCACCGCCTCGACGGAGATCGCCGATCTCAGAAAGCGCCATGATCTGCTCGCGGCGGGCTTCGGGCCGACGCCTCCCGGCACCCAGGTCGAAAAGGCCCAGCTCGGTCAGATCAAGGGCGAATGGGTGCGCGTGGCGGAGACGCATCCGCGCCGGCTCATCCTCTATCTGCATGGCGGCGGCTATGTCGCGGGCTCGCCCGAGTCGCACCGCCCGCTCGTCGCGCGGCTGTGCAAGATGTCGAGCGCCGCCGCGCTGTCGCTCGATTACCGGCTCGGCCCGGAATTTCCATTCCCCGCCGGCTTGCGCGATGTGGTCGACACCTATCGCTTTCTGATCGCCAAGGGCTTCCCGGCTGATTCCATCGTGATTGCGGGAGACGGCTCGGGCGGCGGTCTTGCGATCGCGGCGCTGACGGCGTTGCGCAACGCGCAAATGCCGATGCCGGCGGCGTGTGTCGCCATTTCGCCCTGGGCCGATCTCACTCTGTCGGGTTGGTCGATGATCCAGAACGCCACCACCGACTCCGTGCTGTCGTGGGAATTCCTTTTCGTTTGCGCGCGCTATTATCTGAAGGGCGCCAATCCCGCCGACGCCTATGCCTCGCCGGTGTTCGGAAACTTGCGCGATTTTCCCCCCATCATGGTGCATGCCGGCAGTCTTGAAGTGTTGAAGGACGATGCCAGCCGCATCGGCGAGCTTGCCGCATCGTCCCATGTGCCGGTGTCCGTCGAGGTCTATGACGGCATGCCGCATGTTTTCCAGGCGTTCCCTTCGATCCCGGAAAGCAAAGTGTCGCTGGCGCGGCTCGGCCAATTCATCCGCTCGCGCACGCCCGAACGCGCCGAGGCGCCGGAGCCGGGCAAGAACGTCAAGCGCGGAAGTTAGGCTTTAACCGACGGCGCTTGAGTCGAAGCGGGTTTCGTCGAAGATGGCTTCGACCGCCGCATCGAGCGACAGCTTGATTCCCTGCAGGATCGTTCCGCGGAAATCGGTGGCGCGCAATTTTGCCCCGCGCATGTCGGCGCGGCGTAAGGATGCGCCCGTCAAATTGGCGCGCTTCAGCGAGGCGCCGAAAAAGCTCGTCGAGTCCAGCCGCGCGCCCGCGAGATTGGTTTTCTCAAGATAGGCGCCGGTGAAATCGGCGTCCGCCAGATTGCGCCCCGAAAGGTCGAGCCCGAAAAGGTCGCTGAAGGCGAAGACGGCGCGTGCGCCACCCACCCGGCCCGAATAGAGCAGCTCGTGGCGCGCAACGGCGGCCGCGACCTGCTTTTCGGTCAGCTTGGTGCAACTTGAACGGCGCGAATTGTCCCGGTCCACGGGCGCCTGTCACAACTCTTCATTTCAAGCCGATTTTGCCGGTGTTGCTGCTAATAGGCCCTTAATGACGGTCGCGGCGGATTTACGCCCCTATAGGCTTGATGGGCTTCCGAGGGCATGGCAGTTTGAAGGTTCGCTCAGGATCGGGCGAAGGGGAAAATTAAGCAAAATGAGCGTTCTGCGGGGGGCAAGGGTGAGACGGAGCGCGCTGTTTCTCGGCGTCGCCTTCGCAACCCTGGCGGGCGCGGCCTCGGCCGACGACCTTAACGTCACCGTCGAGCGCACGACCACGGTAACGACCTCCAGCGCCGCCAACGGCACCCCCGGAAACGTCACGATCTCTCCGAGTGTCGCGGTCAATGTCAGCACAACGGGCGCGGCGGTCACCATCGACTCCGCCAATACCGTCACCAATTCGGGCGTCATCCTGAACCGCATCGGTACCGGCGGGACCGGCGTGCATGTGATCAGCAATTCGGCCGGTACGCTCATGAGTGTCGGCGCCGTCGGAGGTATCATCTCCGTCCGCAACGATTCGAGCAATCCTTTGACGGCCGCCAACAATATCGGCGTGCTGCTCGATGGCGCCGCGACCTTCGCCGGCTCCATAGATCTTCAGACCGGCTCCTCCATCCTGGTGCTCGGTGCCAATTCGACCGGCATGTCGATCCGCTCGGCGATCGCGGGCGACTTCCATGCCAATTCCAGCACCAACGTGATCGGCGAAAACGCGAAGGGCCTGTCATTGCTGGCGTCCGTCGGCGGCGAGCTAACGATGAATGGCGGTATTTCGGTTCGCGGAACGAATAACTACACCATCACCGCGATCGATCCGTTCAGCAACTCCGCTGTCATCATCGGCGCCAGCATCGGCAAAGGCATATTGGTTGGGGGACCCGACGGGGTAAATCTGCCGCCCACATCCACCCTCTTCAGTTCGGGCATGGCGCCGACTTTGTTGATCGCGCCTTCGGCGGCCGGCAGTGTCGCCGACATCACCGTCGGCATGCTGGTTTTGGACGCCATCAACCCGACCTTCAGCTTCGTCAATCGCGGCACGATTCAAGCAAGCGATAACGACACCGGGGTGCATACGACCGCGATCCTCGTCGGCGAAAGCGGCGTCGCCACGCGCACCGTGAATTTGTCGGGCGGCATCTACAATCGCGGCACCATCGTTTCGACGTCGGAAAGCGACAACGAGGTTTCCAGCAACGCGACGGCGGTGAACACCAACGCGACCGGTTTGATCATCGGCAATGGCGCCACCGTCAACGACTTCATCTACAACAACAGTTCCGGCACCGGCTCGACGGTTTCGACCATCGTGCTCGACGCGGGCGCCAGCGCAGCCAATGATTTTTATAAGAACCTCATCGTCACGGTGAACGGCGAGCAGCGCCTGATCACCGCCTATGCCGGGACCACCAAGACCGCGACCGTCGGAGCCCTTAACGGGTCCAGCGCCACCTTCGCGGCGGCGCCTTCCGCCGCCGGTGCGTTCACGATCCGGCGCAATGCGGCGCTGCTGAACGACGGTCAGATCCAGGCCGCGATGACCGGCTCGGAATCGGGACGCGTCACCGCGCTGCTGATTGCCGGCCCGGCGGCGGGCACGCCGCTCACCGCGCTCAATCACGGCACGCTGCCGTCGCTTGTGAATCTCTCCACCATTTCGGCGCTCGCCACCTCCACCGATCCGAACGTGACCGGGCTTGCCGCTTTCGCCATCGACGATCAATCGGGCACACTCAATTCGGTGACGAATACCGGACGCATCGCCACCAGCATATCGATCTTGCGGGACTTCTCGCAGCAATCCGTCGCCGC
>SHWE01000053.1 GCA_009693985.1 Alphaproteobacteria bacterium
GATGCCATCGCGGCGCACGGCATCCGCAACGGGCTGCTCACCTCGATCGCGCCGACCGGCACGATTTCGCTTCTGGCCGACAATGTTTCGAGCGGCATCGAACCCGTCTTCGCGCAGAGCTTCAATCGCACGGTGTTGATGCCGGACGGGACAAAGCGCGAAGAGAAAGTCACCGATTGCGCCTATCGCCGCTTCCGCGAGCTGTTCGGCGATGCGACGGCGCTGCCCGATTATTTCGTCACCGCGCAAGGGTTGGCGCCGTCCGACCATCTCGCCGTGCAGGCGATGGCGCAGAGATATATCGACTCCTCGATCTCGAAGACGATCAATTGCCCGTCCGGGATTTCCTTTGAAGCGTTCAAGGACGTTTATCGCACCGCCTATGAGCAAGGCTGTAAGGGCTGCACCACCTATCGGCCGAATCCGGTGACCGGCGCGGTATTGGCAACGGACGAAGAAGACGACACGAACGTCGCCAGCGCGGGTGCGCCTCCGCTCGTAGAACCGGTGCCGCCGCTCGAACCGGCGCTGTCGGCCCCTTCTCCCGCTGTCGCCGCGCCCGCGCCCGCGCCGAAACCCGTCGAACGCATGAAAGCCGGTGGCGTCGTCTACATGACCAAGCCCCTGGATCGGCCGAGCGATCTTCACGGCCACACCTACAAAGTGCGCTGGTCCGACCTCGACCATGCCTTCTACATCACCATCAACGATATCGACGAAGGCGGCCGCAAACGGCCGTTCGAGATTTTCATCAACTCCAAGAACATGGAGCATTACGCCTGGACGGTCGCGTTGACGCGCATGATCAGCGCCGTGTTCCGGCGCGGCGGCGATGTCAGCTTCGTGGTCGAAGAACTGAAAGCAGTGTTCGATCCGCGCGGCGGCCAGTGGACCGGCGGACGCTATGTGCCCTCGCTTCTCGCCGCCATCGGCGAAGTGATCGAGCGCCATCTCATCGCGACCGGCTTCATGACGAAGCAGGAGCTTGGCGAGAACGATGCTCAGCGCGCCGCCATGGCGGTCGCCGGCGCGGAAGGCGCGCCCGTGCGCCGCTGTCCGCGTTGCAGCGCGGCAGGCTTGGCGCGGATCGAAGGTTGTGACACCTGCGTGTCCTGCGGTTATTCCAAGTGCGCGTGAAATCGGTTCGTGTAAGGTGACGCCCGAAGTCACGACGGCCCCCATGTCCTATTCCAATCGCATCTTCATCTATCTGCCCGTTGGGCTTCTTCTACTTCTGGTCGTGCTCTATTCGGTCTATTGGCGCGTGCAGGCGGATACGCTGGCCGCCCGGCTCGATGCGGCCAATGGCGGCGAGATCGTTCCCGGAATCATCTTCACCTTCGCCGAGAAGAGCGTCGGCGGCTATCCGTTCCGGCTCGACACCGTGTTGTCGGGCGTCACCTTCGCCCATCGCCGAATGGACGGCGAGACCGCGTGGCGCACGGAACGACTCGCGCTGCATGCGATGACCTATGGCCGCCCGATGTTCTTGGTGGAGGCGGACGGCCTGCAATCCTTCGCGCGGCCCCCGCTGGAAGCCGGACAGGTACCGCGCGTCATTTTCGTGACGTCCGCGCAGGCGCGCGCCAGCGTGATCCTGCGCGACGGCGGTCTCTTGCGCTTCGATCTCGATATGCTGCGTCCCGATGGAAAGGACGCCTCGCAGGACGCCGATCCGGCGCGCACATTCTCCGCCGCGCGCGCGCAGTTTCATCTGCTGCGCCGGGCGGACAACACCATCGACGTGGTGACGCGCATCGATGGCGCCATGCTCGGTGCCGGATACATGCCGGCTTTGAGCGGCGAACTTCCGCTTATCGAGCTGAAGGGCAAACTGATGCAGGCGCAAGCCTTCGAAGGGCTTCAAACGCGCACCGCCAGCGTGTTCGACGCCACCGAAGATTGGCGCCGGAGCGGCGGCGCGCTCGCGGTCGAGAACCTGGCGCTGAATTGGGGACCCGTAAGGACGAACCTCACGGGAATTATCGAACTCGACGACAATCATAATCCGAGTGGCGCGCTTGCGGGCCCAGTCGATGCCGGCGGCGTGTTGGGCACGTTGCTGCGCGGAATGTTCAGCGGCGCGCCCGACGGCAAAATTCTGCTGTCGCTGCAATTCAAGGATGGCGACATCAAGGTCGGCGCGGGGGCTACGGCCCCTGCGGGGGCAGCGGCCCCTGCGGGCTCAGCTCCCGCCGCTGCTGCTCCCGCTATTCCCTGAGCGTCCGAAATTGGGCGCCGCCGTATCCTGGCCCGCCTGGATGATGGAACGCCTTATCGCGCGCGTGCGCGTGAAGAGATTGAACAGCGCCTCGCCGTCGCCCCAGCGCACCGCGCGCTGAAGCGCCGCCAGATCCTCATTGAAGCGGCCGAGCATTTCGAGCACCGCGTCGCGATTGTTGAGGAAGATATCGCGCCACATGGTCGGGTCGGACGCCGCGATGCGGGTGAAGTCGCGAAAGCCGCTGGCGGAAAATTTTATCACTTCGCTTTGCGTCACCGTTTCGAGATCGGCCGCCGTACCCACGATGTTGTAGGCGATCAGATGCGGCACATGACTGACGATAGCCATGACGAGATCGTGGTGCTTGGGATCCATCACCTCGACATCGCTGCCGAGGCGGCGCCAGAAATTTTCCAATTTTCCGATCGCCGCGGCGTCGGTGCCGAGCGGCGGCGTCAGAATGCACCAGCGCCCGTCGAACAGTTCGGCAAAGCCCGCATCGGGACCCGATTGCTCGGTGCCCGCCACGGGATGGCCGGGGATGAAATGGACGCCTTCGGGCACATGGGGCCCGACATCGCGGATGACGACGGCTTTCACCGAACCGACATCGGTGAGGATCGCGCCCTTTTTCAGATGCGGAGCCATTTGCTTCGCCAGCTCGGCATAAATGCCGATGGGGGTTGCCAGCACCACAAGATCGGCGCCATCGAGCGCAGGCTGAAGCTCCGCGTGCAGCGAATGGGCAAAGCCCGCTTTTGCGGCCTTTTCGCGCGTCTCCGCGCGTGGAATATAGGCTGCGATGTGCTCGACGAGATGGCCACGCCGCGCCGCATGAGCGATCGAAGAACCGATCAGGCCGGCGCCGATCAAAGTCATTTTCTTGAACAGCGCGCCCTCGCTCATGGCGCGGCAGCGAGCGCGCGCAACGCTTCGACGGCGGCGCGATTGGCGTCCTCGGACCCGATGGTGAGCCTCAAACATTGCGGCAGCCCATAAGAGGCGCAGCCACGCATGATGACCCCGCACCCCATGAGGAATTTGTCCGCTTCGGCCGCGCGCGTTCTATCGGAAAAATGGATCAACAAGAAATTCCCCACGCTGTCGTCGACGCGAAGCTTAAGGGCGCGAATCTGTTCGATCAGCCACACGCGCCAAGTCTCGTTATGCTGCAGCACTTTATCCGTATACGCTCTATCGTGCAGCGCCGCCACCGCCGCGCGTTGCGCCGCGATATTGACGTTGAAGGGCGCGCGCACCCGGTTCAGTGCTTCGATGATTTCTTCCGGGCAATAGGCCCAGCCGATGCGGATGCCGGCAAGACCATAGGCCTTGGAGAAGGTGCGCGTCATGATGACGTTGGGACAGGTGTTGACGAGATCGATGCCTGCTTCGTAATCGTTGCGGTTGACATATTCGGCATAGGCCGCGTCGATGACGAGAAGCGCGGATTCCGGCAGCGCCCGTTGCAGCCGGCGCATTTCGGCGGCGGTGACATAGCTTCCCGTCGGGTTGTTCGGATTGGCGATATAGACGATGCGCGTCTTGGCGTTCACGCGCGCGATCACCGCGTCGACATCCATGCGCAGTTCGGGTTCGGGAATTTCGACGGGCACCGCGCTGTTGGCGAGCGCCGCGATCTTGTAGAGCGAGAAGGCGTGCGCTCCGAAGATCACCTCGTCGCCGGCGCGCAAATAACAATTGGCGATCAGATGCAGGATCTCGTCCGAGCCGTTGCCGCAAATGATGCGGTCTGCGGAAAGACCGAAATGCGCGGCGATGGCATCGCGCAAAACCCGCGACGTTCCTTCCGGGTAGACGCCGAGCGCGATCTCCGCCCCTTCATAGGCGGCAATCGCCTTCGGACTCGGCCCGAACGGCGATTCATTCGACGAGAGCTTGTAGACACGTTGCGCGCCCTTGGCGTCCGAACGACCGGGTACATAGACGTCGATGTCGAGCACGCCGGGTTTGGGATCGAGACTCATCGTGTCTCTCCGACGCTCACGGGATTGGCGAAACCACCGACGGGCGTGGCGCTGCTGACGGAATCTCCCGCGAACTCCATGAAGCGTGCGAGAGCCGGATCGTCCTTGGCGATAAATCCCTTCGCTTCGACCAGCACCTCGTCGGGCACGCTTTCCTCGGCAATGCGCGCCGCCGCGATCAGCTTCGTTTCCAACCCGGCATCCTTGAAGAAGGTCTGCAATTTCGCACGGCTTAAACCGGCGACGATCTCCAGCACCAGAAGCGTGGTGTCGTCGCCCGAGGCTTCCTGCTCGACCGCGCCGACCGCATAGGCCGACGGCGTATCCTCGCCATCGCCGATAAAGGGCAGCTTGGCGAAAACGCGCGGGCCGTGGCTGCCCGATGGCGCCAATTGCGACCACCAGGCGGAATCGGGCTTCTCAAACGCCGGCATAGGAACGATCCCCAACGCATTCGCCTCCTCGGCGCAGGCATGAACGACGAGCGATGCCTTGGTGTGGATACGGATCGGCATCATCGACCCGAAATAGGCGCGCGCGAGATCGTAATAGACCGCCTGATTGTCGCCCGCGCAGACATGTAGCTGGAATTTCGCCTGCATGTGCAGGCTGGCGGCGATGATCTCGCGCCAGATCCGGACGACGGCCTTGGGCGCGAGATTGCCGCGATGACGCGCCAGCAGCCGGCGCAGGATGATTGCCTCGCGGGCCGGGCGGATCGCCGGCGCGCCGTCGGCCGCGTCCTGCTTGACCCGGGCGATGGCGCTCGACGCCTCCGCCCGCTGGATCAGGAGATCGTGCAGCGCGTCGTCGATCGCGTCGATCTCGCGCCGAAGATCGCCAAGCGTCCGCTTGTCCTGCCCCATTGAACCACCATAGCCCCGCGCCACAAGCGCCAGGATTTCCCTGATCCGGCCTATTGATAGGGGCGCGGCCGCCCAAAATCAAAGCACCGCTTCCTTGTCAGGGAGCGCCCTTTGCCGCAAGTTGGAAAGCGTGGAAAACGGGGCGTTTGATGTTCGAAGCTGAGGCATCCTGGCTGGAGCGGCTGCTTTCGGAGCATCCCCCTGAGGACCTCTCGCCGCTTCTGAATGTGGGCAGTAGCACAAGGCATTTTCGCGAGGTCGAACAGCCCTGGGCCGAGAAGAGGCTGTTCGCGCCCTTACGCCGCCGGGGCGTGAAGCTGATCCATCTCGACGCCCGCGAGGGCGAGGGCATCGACATCAGGGCCGACATTCTCTCCGCTGCCGATCTGCCGCGAATCAAAGCATTGGGTGCGAAATCCATCCTCTGCTGCAACATCCTCGAACATGTGGAGAAACCCGCCGCACTCGCCAAAAGCTGCATCGAGATCGTTGGGCCGAGCGGGCTTATCTTCGTGACCGTGCCCTATTCCTATCCCCACCACCGCGACCCTATCGACACCATGTACCGCCCAGGGCCTTCCGAGCTTGTTGCCCTCTTCCACCCGGCGATGATGCTCAAGGGCGAGATCGTCGACTCGCGCGAATCCTATCGCGGCCAGGTCGCCAAACGGCCTCTCATCCTGTTCCGCCATATCCTACGTTTTCCCTTTCCTTTCATAGGGTTCTATGGTTGGAAGCGGTCGATGAAAAAGCTCTATTGGCTGGCCCACAATTACCAGCTGACGGGCGCCGTATTCCAAGTCCCGCCCCGCCCCGGGCTCCCTCGTTGACAGCGCGGCCCCCCGGCCCTAGCACACGCTCCCCGTGGAGGAACGCGTGACGGATATCGCCCAGCCCCGTTTCCAGCGCCCGCTCAAAGCGCCCGCGGAGAATCTCGGGCATGTGCTGAGGCTCGGGCCGGAGCGGCCACTGATCCTGGATTCCGGCAAGCAGCTGACGCCCTTCACCACCGCCTACATGACCTACGGCACGCTCAATGCCGAGCGCAGCAACGCGATCCTCGTCTGCCATGCGCTGTCGGGCGACCAGTTCGTCGCAAGCACCCATCCGATGACCGGCAAGCCCGGCTGGTGGGACCTCTATGTTGGCCCCGGCAAGCCCATCGACACCGACCGCTTCTTCGTCATCTGCCCCAATGTGGTGGGCGGCTGCATGGGAACGACGGGGCCTGCCGAGATCGATCCCGCCACCGGCGAACCTTACGGGCTCGGTTTTCCGCTCGTCACCATCCGCGACATGGTGCGCGCGCAAGCGATGCTGCTGGATTCGCTCGGCATCGACCAGCTTCTCTGCGCGCTCGGCGGCTCGATGGGCGGTATGCAAGTGCTGCAATGGGCAGCGAGCTTTCCGAACCGCGTCTATTCGGCGATGCCAATCGCGACGGCGGCGCGCCACTCGGCGCAGAACATCGCCTTCCACGAAGTCGGCCGCCAGGCGATCATGGCCGATCCCGAATGGCGGGCCGGAGATTATGCGCTCGCCGACACCAAGCCCTCGAAGGGGCTCGCCGTCGCCCGCATGGCGGCACACATCACCTATCTTTCGGAAGCCGCGCTGCAACGCAAATTCGGCCGCGAGCTGCATCAGCGCGAGGCGCTCTCCTTCGGGTTCGATGCGGATTTCCAGATCGAATCCTATTTGCGCCATCAAGGCATGACGTTCGTCGACCGCTTTGATGCCAATTCCTATCTCTACATCACGCGCGCGATGGATTATTTCGATCTCGCCGCCGATTATGGCGGGGTTCTGGCCGAAGCCTTCCGCGGCGCCAAGACGCGCTTCTGCCTCGTCTCCTTCACCAGCGACTGGCTGTTCCCGACATCGGAGAACAAGCGCATCGCGCACGCGCTGAACGCGGCCGGCGGCAATGTCAGCTTCGTCGAAATCGAGAGCGACCGCGGCCATGACGCATTCCTGTTGGAGGAGCCGGAGCTGTTCGACACGATCCGCGGCTTCCTGAACGCGGCCGCATTGGGCAAAGGCGTGACGAGGCCGTGAACCGCCAAACGCCCACGCAGATCGCAGGCGAGAGCGGGTTGCGCGCCGATCTTGCCGCCATCGCTGCGATGATCCCGCCGGGCACGCGCGTGCTCGACATAGGCTGCGGCGACGGCTCGCTGCTGGAATATCTGGTGCGGGCGAAGAATGTCGATGGGCGCGGACTCGAACTGATCCAGCAGAACGTCAATCATTGCGTCGCGCGCGGCCTTTCGGTGGTGCAGGGCGACGCCGACACCGATTTGCACGAATATCCTTCCGGCGTGTTCGACATCGCGATCCTGTCGCAGACTATCCAGGCGACGCGCCGCCCGCGCTACGTGCTGGGCGAGCTGTTGCGCATCGGAACGCGCACCATCGTCTCGTTCCCCAATTTCGGCCATTGGCGCGTGCGGCTATCGCTGGCGTTGAAGGGCCGCATGCCGGTGACCAAAACGCTCGGCCATGTCTGGTACGATTCGCCCAACATCCATCTCTGCACCATTGCCGATTTCCTCCAGCTCGCGCACGACGTCGATGCGCGCATCGAGCAGGCGCTGACGCTGGACGGCAGCCACACCAAGCCGATGCGCAGCGATGAATGGGGGCCGAACCTCTTCGCCGAGGGCGCGATCTTCCAGCTCGCGAAAAAATAGCGCCTTCTATTTCTCGACGATGCGCGACGCCGCCGGGTTGGCGAGCGTCGGCGCAAGCACTCTGCGGCGCGAGGCGCGCACCGGCGCCGGCACATAAAGCGATTTCGTCGCCTCGACGATATGGACGCCGGCTAGGCGCGGCCACAAACTATGGCCGATACGCTCCCAACCATTGCCGCCGCGCACCGAACGGCGGCGGCCGAAGGGCGGCATGAACAGCGCGGAGTCCCAGCGCTCCGGCGCGAACAGAGATTGCTGCAACAACCGGTCGAGTTGGCTGCGGCTATAGGGTTGGCCCTGCCCGAAGGGCGAGGTTTCGAGCTGCGCCCACAGGCTGGCGCGATTGGGCGCCACCACCATCAGCCGTCCCGCCGGCGCGAGCACGCGCCACAACTCGCGCAGGAACGGACGCTGGGCTTCGCTTAGCTCCAGCCCGTGCACGACCAGAAGGCAATCGAACATCGAATCGGGGAAGGGCAACGCATCTTCCTCGACAAGCGCCACTTGCCCCTTCGCATTTCCCCAAGGCGCCGCCGCATCCGCCGGCATGGCCGCGAGCGCCCGCTCCGCTTCCCCGAAGGAGCGCAAATAGGGCGTGGCATAGCCGAAGCCCAAGAGGCGCCGGCCGGAAAGATCGGGCCAGATTTCGCGCAGACGGCGGGAAATCAGCCGGCGCGCCACCTGGCCTGTACGGCTCTCGTAGAATTCCTCCACGCTGCGCGAATCGAGCGGCATGGGAATCAGGTAATGAATTTCGCACGCCCTGGAAAGACGTAAGGCTTGCCCTCGCGAGCAGGCCAGCCCAGCATAAGGGTTCGGCAAACTTCAAAAATCGGTGCGCGAAGCCATGGCCATGCTCGAAATCGAACCCGTTCTCTGCCTCAAGGACAATTACGCCTATCTGGTCTTTGACCGGGAGGATGGCATTTGCGGCGTGGTCGATCCTTCCGAGCCCGAGCCGGTCAAGCGCGCTTTGGCCGCGCGCGGGCTGCCCCTCACCCACATCTTCAACACCCACCATCATAACGACCATGTCGGCGGCAATCTGGCGCTGAAGGAATGGGCCGGCGCTAGAATCGTCGGCCCCGAAAAGGACGCGCCCCGCATTCCCGGCATCGACATCGGCGTCAAGGAGGGCGAGACCTTCAAGCTCGGCAGCCATGGCGCGCGCGTGCTGGAAATCCCCGCCCATACGCGCCAGCACATCGCCTTCTGGTTCGAGAAGGACAAAGCTGTCTTCACCGGCGATACGCTGTTCGCGATGGGGTGCGGGCGGCTGTTCGAGGGCGATCCCCCGACCATGTGGTCGAGCCTGTCGAAGCTGATGAAGCTGCCCGACGACACGCGGGTCTATTGCGGCCATGAATATACCGAAGCCAATGGACGTTTCGCGCTCAGCGTCGAGCCCGGCAACGCGGATCTCAACGCGCGTATGGCGGATGTAAGAAGGGTGCGGGCGGAAGGCAAGCCGACGGTGCCATCGACGATGGGCCTCGAGAAGAAGACCAATCCGTTCCTCAGAGCCGCGAGCCCGGAAATCCGCCGCGTGCTGGGATTGGAAGCCGCGAACGATGTCGATGTGTTCGCCGAAACGCGCCGGCGCAAAGACGTGTTCTAATTGTCGTCGTCGTCGCCGCTGCCGGTGACGGTGCGCGCGGCGCCGCCGATGACGCTGCCGATGACATCCGCCGTAGTGGAGATGACCGAGCCGGTCACCTTGGCCGCCGTGGTGGCGACAACGCAGCCCATGAGAAAAGTCGCCGCGGCGCAAGCGGCAACGATGTTCAACGCATCACGCATGGCGAAAGCCCTCCCCGGCACGACAATCTAGCGCGAACCTAGGCGCGTGCAGGTAAAATCCGCGTTAAGACGCATGTACGCGTTCTTCTCGGGATTGATCTGCCAGGCGCTGCTGTCGGGATCGCTGGTGATGACGCCTTTGGCTTCGACGCGGTCGCCGAGGCGACATTTTCTTGCGTCTATTTTGAGAACCTGCATCCACATACGCAGGCAAGGCGGCGGCCCGGACATGAAAATGTCGGCCGAGCGGAACGGCTCGGGCGCGAGTTGGATCTCGATGATTTCGCCTCCCACGCGTTCGACGGTGACGTAATCGTCCGAACATTGCGGGCTCGCCAGCGGCGCGTTGCGGGGCTGGGCGAGCGCGGCCGCCGCAAAAACAACCGGCGCAAGAAAAAGGGCGGCGATGCTTCTCATGGCCGCCGAGAGAAGCGAGAAATACCCCGCCTGACAAGAGTATCGCGCTACGCCCTTGGCCTCTTTGCGCTTGGCGGGTTTCACAGCGCGAGGTTGTTTTTCAATTTTCGCCCCTCCCCCCTCCCAGCGCCGGGGATAGGCCGGATGGTTTTGGTGGATTTACGCGTCGAACCACGGGGATAGATCGCGCTCTTAACAGCCCTTACGAACCCACCCTGCCGTGATTCAACAGCGCATGCTAATTTGATTTACGCACATGGTAATTTTCGACTTTCTGAGAATGCCAACCAATTTGAAGCGCCGTTCTTCGACATTGAAGACGGGCATTTCGTCAAAACTGACTTGTAGCTGATAGGAAAAGTTGCGATTACTTTTCTAGATTTGCTTTACGCCGTAAATGCACAGAGAGGCGCCATCAAGCTAATAAGTGACTTTCCAGAGCGATTTAGTCACTTGCTTATGCAAAGTCGCGTCTTACGGGCTGAAATGACGGAAACAGACCGTTACAAACAAGCCCAAGCGATGATGGAACAAAAAGCCTGATCTAATTATCCAGGAAGCTCCGCAGTTTGCGCGAACGCGACGGGTGTTTCAGCTTGCGCAGGGCTTTCGCTTCGATCTGGCGGATACGTTCGCGCGTCACGCTGAACTGCTGGCCGACTTCTTCGAGTGTGTGGTCGGTGTTCATGCCGATGCCGAAGCGCATGCGCAACACGCGCTCCTCGCGCGGGGTCAGCGTCGCCAGCACGCGGGTCGTCGTCTCGCGTAGGTTCGACTGAATCGCCGCGTCGATGGGCAGGATCGCGTTCTTGTCCTCGATGAAATCGCCGAGATGCGAATCCTCTTCATCGCCGATGGGCGTTTCCAAGGAGATCGGCTCCTTGGCGATCTTCAGAACCTTGCGCACCTTTTCCAAGGGCATGGCCAGACGTTCGGCCAATTCCTCGGGTGTCGGCTCGCGGCCGATCTCGTGCAGCATCTGGCGCGAGGTGCGGACAAGCTTGTTGATCGTCTCGATCATATGCACCGGAATGCGGATGGTGCGCGCCTGATCGGCGATCGAGCGCGTGATCGCTTGGCGGATCCACCACGTCGCGTAGGTGCTGAACTTGTAGCCGCGGCGATATTCGAACTTATCGACCGCCTTCATCAGGCCGATATTGCCTTCCTGGATCAGGTCGAGGAATTGCAGGCCGCGATTGGTGTATTTCTTGGCGATAGAAATGACCAAGCGCAAATTGGCCTCGATCATTTCCTTCTTGGCCTGACGGCTTTCGCGCTCGCCCTTCTGCACCGTCTGCACGATGCGGCGGTAATCGGAGATCGACTGGCGCGTCTCCTGCGCCAACGCCTGAATCTCGTCGCGCAAGTCGCGGATCTTGTCGCGCTCGTCATGGGCAAAATTCTTCCACCCCGTGCCGGTCAACCGGCCGACGCGGCGCACCCAATTGGGATCGAGCTCATTGCCGAAATATTGCTTGAGGAAATCGAGGCGGTCGACGCCATGCGCTTCGGCGAGGCGCAGCAATTTGCCTTCCAGCGACAGAAGCCGGCGATTGATGCCGTACATCTGATCGACCAGGGCCTCGATGCGGTTGTTGTTGAGGCGCAGCGACTTGACGAGGTCCACCGTCTCCGAACGCAGCTTGTTGAAGCGGCGTTCTTGGCTGGTCGAAAGCTCATCGGCCCCGAGGGCTGCTTCGACGCTGGCGTCCTGCAATTTGCCGAGCTTCTTATAGAGCGAGGCGATCTGGTCGAGCGTCGCCAGCACTTGCGGCTTCAGCGCGGTTTCCATCGCGGAGAGCGACAGATTGCTCTCATCGTCGAAATCATCGTCAAGGCCGGGTTCGCCGCCGCCTTCGGGACTTTGGCCGCCTTCGGCGGTCTCGCCGCCTTCACCGGCCGCTTTCGGCGGCGCGGGCTTCGGGGCTACGGGCGGAGGTGGCGGCGGAGCGACGGCCGCTTGCGGCGGGGCGCCGCCATTGATCGCGCCAGGCGCGCCGGAGACAGGCGGCGGCACAATGCCAGGCGATCCCGGCGGTGCGCCGGCGGGCGCCATCTGGCCGATCGCCCCATCAGGGCCGGGCACGCCGCCATACATCGCTTCGAGATCGATGATGTCGCGCAGCAGCGCCTTGCCTTCGTTCAATTCGTCGCGCCACACGGTCAAGGCTTCGAAGGTCAGCGGGCCTTCGCACAGCGCGCCGATCATCAGCTCGCGGCCGGCCTCGATGCGCTTGGCGATGGCGATTTCGCCTTCGCGCGACAACAGCTCGACCGAGCCCATCTCGCGCAAATACATGCGCACCGGATCGTCGGTGCGGTCGTACGTCTCTTCGGGTTTTTCGGGAACCTCGGCGACGGCGCGCCCGGCCTGCACGGCGGGCAGCTCGGCGTTCTCGCCTTCTTCCTGTTCTTCGGACTCGATGACGTTGATGCCCATTTCGTTGAGCATCGACATCGTGTCTTCGATCTGTTCGGACGACACCTTGTCGGACGGCAGCACGCGATTCAGCTCGTCATAGGTGACGTAGCCGCGTTGCTTGGCGCGCGTGACCATCTTGCGCACCGCCGCATCCGACATATCCAGAAGCGGCGCATCGGGATCGCCCTTGTCGGGCGCGCCGGGCTGTCCGGGTTCGGTGCCGGTGCCTTTCTTCTTGCCGTCGGTCTTGGCGGCGATCTTGGCTTTCAGCTCGGCGAAATTCGCCGGCACCTTGCCGGGCTTGGCGGGTTCGGGTTTTCCGCCCTTCAGCTTCGCGTCGGGCGCTTTGGCAAGCGTCTTCGCGTCGGGCTTGGCGACAATCTTCGCTACGGGTTTCAGCGGCTGCTTGGCTTCGACCTTTGCGGGCTTGCCGGCCTTCTTGAGATCGGGGCGCTTAGGAATAGGCTTCTTCAACTCGAGAACAGGCTTCTTCAACTCCGACTTGCCTTTCACCGGCGTCGCCGGACGGGATGCTTTTGCTTTGGTCTTGGCCATAGGTTTGGCGGCAGGCTTGCCTTGCGCTTTAGCCTGCGGCTTTGCTTTGGCTTGAATCTTCTTCGTCACGTCGTCGTCCGTCTTCTGGCGCCTCATAACCGGTACAAAGAACCACCACATACGCGGCCTTCTTTGGACCTAGCTAGTTCGCCGTCATCTGTCCTTGGCGCTTCGGATCGCCGCGTTCACGCGCTGCAACTCTTCCCAATCCGCATTGGCGCCGCCATCGAGATAACGCTGCAAGGCCTCATCCCGGCTTGCCTTTAAATCGCCTGCGCCTGCACTATCCGGATCGGCCAATTGCGCTCTCGTTCTGGCCCACAACATCTCGCGGGCCTGTTCGTCCGCTTCCTTAAGGTCCGAAAGGAGCACGGATTGCGTGGTAAGCCGTTCAGCGGCCACGCCTAATCCCTGCCGGACGAGGTGGTTCTCCACGGCGGTTTTGTCAAGCCTTCTCCCGGAGGCCGCAAGCTCTAAGAGCTCTCTCTTTATACTGTCAAGTTGGGGATCGTCGAGGGCAAGCCAGGCCAAAGCCTCCGAATAACGCTCGATCAGGTGGGGCGCCGAGATCAATAGTCCGAGCAGCCGCCTTTCGTTGAGATTTTTGGCCGCCGAGAGCGTGTTGACGACATGCAGGCTGCGTTTGACGGCGTCCGAGACATTGCCCTGGAACGGGGGCGGAAAGTCGCGCCCGCCGCGCCGGTCGCGGTTCTGGCCCGGGCGGCCATAATTGCCGTCGCGGCCCCGATAAGGGGAAAACGGCTTGGCGGCCCCCCGGCCGGGCTCCGGTTTGCGCTGTTTGAAGGCCTTGAACACCAGATCGGAGAAATCGCGGCGGTAATAATCGGCGATTTTGGGATCGCGGATGGCTTGGACGATTCGGGCGAGCTCGGCTTCAAGGCCGGCGCGCCGTTCGGGGGTCGAGAAATCTTGCCCCTCGGTTTCGCTGCGCCACAGCACTTCGGATAGCGGCTGGGCCTTTTCCAGCGCCGCCCGCATCGGCTCCGGCCCTTGCCCACGGATGAAGGAATCCGGGTCCTCGCCCGTTGGGAGGAACACGAAGCGCAAGGATTGTCCCGGCACCAGATGGGGCAGCGCCAGCCGGCTGGCGCGTTTGGCCGCCTTGGCGCCCGCCGCGTCGCCGTCGAAGCAGAGGATGGGTTCGGGCGTCACCCGCCACAGCATCGCAAGCTGGTCCTCGGTGAGCGCGGTGCCCTGCGGCGCTACCGCGCCCGCGAAACCGGCTTCGCTGAGCGCGATCACGTCCATCTGGCCTTCGGCGACGATGAGGGGCGCGCCCTTGGCGGCGGCCTCGCGCGCCGTCTTGAAATTGTAGAGCACCCGGCCCTTGGTAAAGAGCGAGGTCTCGCCGGTGTTGATGTATTTGGGCTTGGCGTCGGCGGCGAGGCCTCGCCCGCTGAAGGCGACAACGCGGCCGCGCACATCGGCGATCGGGAACATCACGCGCTCATAGAAGAAATCACGCGCGGGGCGCCCTTCTTCGGCAGGCCGCACCAACCCCGCTTCGACCATGTCGTCGAGCGCGACACCCTTGAGGACCAGATGATCCCTCAGCGCCGCGTTGGAATCGGGCGCGTAGCCCAGGCGATAGCGCTTCCAGGCGCCCGGCTCGAGCCCGCGCGATTGCAGATAACGGCGCGCTTCATTACCACCCTGACTGCGGTGCAATTGGTCTTCGAAGAAATCCGTCGCCAGCGAGACGATCTCGTAGAGCGATTTCTTGCGCGTCTCGCGCGCCTCGTCTTCCGGCGACCATGCGGGCAGATCGACGCCCGCCTCGCCCGCCAGACGCTGCACCGCTTCGGGGAAAGGCAGCCCCTCGGTCTCCATCAGCCATTTGAAGGCGTCGCCGCCGACGCCGCAGCCGAAGCAATGATAGGTGCGCCGCTCGTTCTCGACCTTGAAGGAGGGCGATTTCTCCTTGTGGAACGGGCAGCAGCCCCAGAACACGCGCCCCTTACGGTCGAGCTTGACGCGCCGTCCCACCAGTTGGACGAGGTCGGTCCGGCGCAGGATTTCTTCGAGCAGGCCTTCGCCATAGCGCATGGGTCGGATATTCCGCATCCACTTTGAAGATGGGAACGCGGAAGGGTGGCGCACACCCCCCTTCCGGCCCGTCGGGCCACCTTCCCCCTCAAGGGGGGAAGGGATAATTGCGCGTTTATGCGCTGGGGTGCATCACGCTTTGGGCGTTACGAAC
>SHWE01000054.1 GCA_009693985.1 Alphaproteobacteria bacterium
GGGAGTCTGGCGTCGCTGCCGGTTCGGGAAACGAACCAGCAATACGCCCGTATCGGGGCCATCCATGGCGGAAGCATCGCAGCTTCGAACGAATATCGACCTCGCACAATATACGGGGTTCCCGGTTCATTTCTTCGACTACCGGTTCCTGCGCGCCAACGTTCCGAATATCGTCAACTGGACCGGCGACAAGCTCGAGACCGTGATCGGGAATCGCACCGACAATATGCTCTCGCGCGCCGATGTGCGCCTGCCGGTCGGCAACGGCTTCTACATCATCTTCTGCACGCACGAACCCAAGATCGCGCAAGAACGCACCAATGCGGTCTCGACCGACATCCTCAAACATTTCTTCGGAACCGAAAGCCTCATTCCGGAAGGCGCGAAGGCGTTTTCCCGCGTGGCTTCGCTGAATGAAATTGCTTCCGATATGGGTATCGCGCCTCCACCGCCGCCATCCGCGGCGGGAACGGGAGCAGCCGGCGGAGGTCTCGACGGACAGGCCTCCCTCATCGCCGGCATGAACGCGTTGTTCCGGCAATATTTCGGCGAACAGTAGGACGCGATTCAAAAATTCCTCTTCGCGCCGATCTGGGACAGCGCCAACGAACGCATTTCCTCCTTCTCGTGCCAGCAGGCCAATCCGAGCTTCGCGCGCAACGGCGCGACGGGAGAAAAATCGTCTGCCGATCATTGCACCAACGACATCGCGGGCCTTGCCTTCGCACTGAAAGGCGTATGGCATCTCATCGCGCGCAATGACGTCGCGCTCGTCACCGTACCAGTGCATATCGAGACGCTGTCCTGGCAGAAGCAGCGCGCGATCTATCTCCATGAGCTCGCCAATATCGAACCGAAGCTTCTCGGCCTCCTCGCCTTCCGCATCTACGGACTCGATGCCGGTTCGAGCTTCTCGCAGCTCTCCCAAGGCGTCAGCGTTCTGCGGCGTCACGCGCGGCGGATCTTCATCAACCTGCCGAACACGCATATCGATTTATCCCACGCCGGCATTCTCGGCGTCACCGGGATCGGCGTTTCCATGCCGTCGCAAGACCGCGAGGCGCCGACGGATTCCCTGCCCGCGGTGACGACGCGGCTGAAGCGCATCTGCACCGGACAAAACGCCATCGCCTATTTCGCCAATGTCAGCTCGCCCAACCATGTCAATTTTCTCAAAGGGCAAGGCGTCCGCCTGATCGCCGGCCCGGTGCTCTACCCGCCTTCGGAGGATCCCGGCCCCGTCCGGGCGCTTTCCCTCAACGAGATTTGCGCGATACCGCGCGCCACGCTTAAGACAATCCCAGCATAGCACCGCGCACGGCCAAGCGTTACACTGGCCGTACCTGTTCGAACGGGGAGTGCGCTCATGGCCATGTCGGCCAAAGACATCGAAAATGCAATCCGAACGGCGCTGCCCGATGCGGATGTGACGATCACGGACCTCGCCGGCGACGGCGACCATTATGCCGCGATGGTGGTGTCGGCCGCCTTCAAGGGCAAAACCCGGGTGCAGCAGCACAAGATGGTTTACGACGCGCTTTCGGGCCGCGTAGGGGGGCAATTGCACGCGCTTTCGCTGCAAACCTCGGCCAAGGACTGAACGCACCATCTTGACGCAAGAGGCTTGCGACCCTAGCTAAGCGTCACGCCAAAGGAACTTTTCCATGACCGCTCAAGACCGCATCGCCAAGGACGTCGCCGACAATGAAGTGCTTCTGTTCATGAAGGGCACGCCGGTCTTTCCGCAATGCGGATTTTCCGCGATGACGGTTCAGATCCTTTCGGACCTCGGCGTCAAGTTCAAATCCGTCGACGTGCTGAAGGACCCCGAAATCCGCCAGGGCATCAAGGAATTCTCCAACTGGCCGACCATTCCCCAGCTTTATGTGAAGGGCGAATTTGTCGGCGGCTGCGACATCGTCAAAGAGATGTTCGAGCAGGGCGAGCTGGAAGGCTTCTTGAAGGAACGCGGCATCGCGTTGCAGACCGCTTAAATTCCGCAAGCCCACCAGAAAATGAAAAAGGCCCAGTCTAACCGGGCCTTTTCCTTATCTGCGAACCGCGGCGTTTAGCGCGAGTAGAATTCGACCACCAGGCTCGGCTGCATCTGCACCGCATAGGGCACATCGCCCAGCTTCGGCGTGCGCAGGAATTTCGCGCTCATCTTGTTGTGGTCGGCTTCGATGTAATCGGGCACTTCGCGCTCAGCCGATTTGGCGGCTTCAAGCGTAAGTCCCATATCCTTGGCCTTGTCCTTGAGCGCGATGACGTCGCCATCCTTCACCAGATAGGAGGCGATGGTGACGCGCTTGCCGTTGACCAGGACATGGCCGTGACTGACGAGCTGGCGCGCGGCAAAGGGCGTGGGCACGAATTTGGCGCGGAAGACGACCGTATCGAGACGGCGCTCCAAAAGGCCTATCATGTGCTCGCCGGTGTCGCCGGTCTTGCGCTGGGCTTCCTGGTAATAGCGGCGGAACTGCCGTTCGGTGATGTTGCCGTAATAGCCCTTGAGCTTCTGCTTGGCGCGAAGCTGCGTGCCATAGTCGGAAAGCTTGCGCGATTTCCTCTGGCCGTGCTGGCCCGGACCGTAAGCGCGTTTGCCGATCGGGCTCTTGTTGCGGCCCCAAATGTTCTCGCCCATACGGCGATCGAGCTTGTATTTCGCGGATGCGCGCTTCGTCATGCCTATCCCGAGAATGCGTCAAAGGGCCGGCGGGAGACCCTCCCCCGTCGGAAGGCGCGCAATATAGCCATGGGCCTTTAACTGTCAAACCTTGGTTTAACCCTTGGCGGGGTCTCGCGGTTTTCGGCTCTTACCCGTGGTCAGCGCGACGATGACGCCCCGGAGCGTCTGGACGTCCTGATCGGTGAGGCTGGCCCTGAGCAGAATGCCGCGCAGGGTCCGGATCATGCCGGGCCTATTGCCGGGCGGATGGAGGAACCCGCCCTTTTCCAGCTCATCCTCCAGATGTTCGAACAGGCGGATCAGCTCTTCCCGCGGCGCCGGGAGGGCCGCGCCATGGTCGATGGTCGCAGGGGGTGTGGCATCGCCGTACCGGAACCATTCATAGGCGAGGACGACCACCGCCTGGCCGAGATTGAGCGAGGAAAACGGCGCGGTCGGGATGGTCATCACGGCATCGGCAAGCGCGACCTCGTCATTGGTCAGCCCCGCGCGCTCATTGCCGAACAGCACGCCCACCGCGGCGCCCTTGGCGGCGGCTTCACGCAGGCGCTGCACGGCTTCCGTGGGCGTCAGAATGGATTTCGCCATGGCGCGGTCGCGCGCCGTCGCGGCGATGACGTAATTCAGCGTACCGATCGCGGAGGCCACAGAATCGTAGAGCTTGGCAGCGTCCAGGACGGGCGCGGCGCCCACCGCCATCGCCGCGGCTTTGGGGTTCGGCCATTTGTCGCGGGGCTTAACCAGCCTCAGATCGTTCAGCCCGAAATTCGCCATGGCGCGCGCGGCGGCGCCGATATTCTCGCCCAATTGGGGCTCCGAAAGGATGATGGCGGGGAGCGGAGGATGGTCGGGCATGGTTGCTTAAGGTTCGGGCGCTATTGTGGATAACACTTCCTTTGACCTCTCAGCCACGAAAACGCTAAGAGAGCCGCGCCTCACGCCCCCTATTAAGGATGACCTTCATGGCAAAGATCAAAGTCGCCAATCCGGTTGCCGAACTCGACGGCGACGAGATGACCCGGATCATCTGGGACCTCATCAAGAAGAAGCTCATCCTGCCCTATCTCGACATCAAGCTCGACTATTACGACCTTTCCGTCCAGAAGCGCGACGAGACCAACGACCAGATCACCGTAGACGCGGCCAACGCGATCAAGCGCTACGGCGTCGGCGTCAAATGCGCGACCATCACCCCCGACGAAGACCGGGTGAAGGAATTCAACCTCAAGCAGATGTGGAAGTCGCCCAACGGCACGATCCGCAACATTCTCGGCGGCGTCATCTTCCGCGAACCCATCATCTGCAAGAACGTGCCGCGCCTGGTGCCGGGCTGGACAAAACCCATTGTGGTGGGACGCCATGCTTTCGGCGATCAATATCGCGCCACTGATTTCCTGGTGCCGGGACCGGGCAAGCTGACGCTGACCTGGACGGGCAAGGACGGCAAGAAGATCGAACGCGAAGTGTTCGACTTCCCCGATGCCGGCGTCGCCATGGCGATGTACAATCTCGACCAGTCGATCATCGACTTCGCGCGCGCCTCGATGAACTACGCGCTGAACCGCAAATATCCGCTTTATCTGTCGACCAAGAACACCATCGTCAAATTCTACGATGGGCGGTTCAAGGATCTGTTCCAGAAAATCTTCGAAACGGAATTCGCCGACAAGTACAAGGCAGCCGGCATCACCTATGAGCACCGGCTGATCGACGACATGGTGGCCGCCTCGCTGAAATGGTCCGGCGGCTATGTTTGGGCGTGCAAGAACTACGACGGCGACGTGCAATCCGACACGGTGGCGCAAGGCTATGGCTCGCTCGGCCTGATGACGAGCGTGCTGATGACGCCCGACGGCCAGACAGTGGAATCGGAAGCCGCGCACGGTACGGTGACGCGCCATTACCGCCAGCACCAGAAGGGCCAGCCCACTTCGACCAATTCGATCGCCTCGATCTATGCCTGGACGCGCGGCCTCTCTCATCGCGCCAAGCTCGACAACAATGGCGATCTGGCGCGCTTCGCGGCGACGCTCGAGAAGGTCGTCGTCGACACGGTCGAGTCCGGGTTCATGACAAAGGACCTCGCGATCCTGATCGGACCCGATGCGAAATCGCTTTCGACCGAGGGCTTCCTCGACAAGATCGACGAGAATTTGAAAAAAGCGATGGCCTAGGGTTTATTGCCGCCGTGGATGTCCTTCTTTTCGGAGAAGGACGCGACCCAATCCATCAGGGCGAACAGCACGCCCGATGAGACGAAGGTCAAATGCAGCATAACCAGCCAGAAGATGCGGGTTTCATCCATCGCGGTCATTTCGGCTTGCTGCGTCAATGTCATGAATGCGCGTAGAAGCGATATCGCCGAGATGGCGACGATCGAGCCGACGAGCTTGATCTTTAACCCTGAGAAATCGAGCGTGCCCATCCAGGACGGGCGGTCCTCGTGGCCTTCGATATTGATCTTGGAGACGAAATTCTCGTAGCCCGAGAACACCACGATCAGCACGAGATTGCCGGCGAGCGAAAGATCGATCAGCGTCAGTGCGACAAGGATGATCTCCTCCGACCCCGCGCCGATGACATGGGGAAGCGCGATGACCAGCTCTTCGACGAAAACCACCAGCAGCATGCCGAGCGCGACGACCAAGCCGACATAGAACGGCGCCATCAGCCAGCGCGAAAGGAAGAGCCCGCTTTCGAGGGCTCGCTCCATCGGATGTCTCTTGTGTGGCGCTTGCATGATTGTCCTAACGCGTTCGACTAGTGCGCGGTTTCGAGGGAGCCGAGCCGCTTTTCGATCGCCGCCAGCGCTTCGCCGGCTTTGGCACCTTCCGGCCCGCCGCCTTGCGCCATGTCGGGACGGCCGCCGCCGCCTTTGCCGCCAAGAATTTCCACGCCGACACGCACCAGGTCGACCGCATTCACGCGCGCCGTCAGATCGGGCGTCACGCCAACGACCAGCGAGGCCTTGCCGTCGGCAATGGTGATGAAGGCGACGACCCCTGCGCCGAGCGCCGCTTTGGCATCGTCCACCATGCCCTTCAAATCTTTCGCGGCGACGCCTTCGAGCACGCGCAAATCCGCCTTCACGCCGGCGATGGTTTGAGCTTCTGCCGGTTTGCCCGTTCCGGGGCCGGCAAGCGCCAGCGCCTTCTTGGCTTCCGAGAGTTCACGCTCCAGGCGGCGGCGTTCTTCGGCGAGCGCCGTGATACGCGCCGGCAATTCGGCGGGCGAGGTTTTCAACACGGCGGCGGCGGCGCGCGCGGCTTCCGCCTCGCCTTCGAGATAATGCCGTGCGCCTTCCGAGGTCAGCGCCTCTATGCGGCGCACGCCCGAGGCGACGGCGGATTCGGCAAGAATCGTGAAAAGGCCGATGTCGCCGAGGCGACGCGCATGGGTACCGCCGCAGAGCTCGACCGAATAAGGCTTCGCGGCATTCTGCAAATCCTGGCCCATCGCCAGCACGCGGACCTCATCGCCATATTTCTCGCCGAACATGGCGACGGCGCCCGCCTCGATCGCCTTATCGGTCGGCATCAGGCGCGTGGAGACGTCGTTGTTCTGGCGCACCACTTCGTTCACTTCGTCCTCGACGCGTTTGAGCTCGTCTTCGCTCATCGCCTTTGGATGCGAGAAGTCGAAGCGCAGCCGGTCGGCATCGACGAGCGATCCCTTCTGCGACACATGGGGGCCAAGCACATGCTTGAGCGCCGCGTGCAGAAGATGGGTCGCCGAATGGTTCGCGCGGGTGGCGCGGCGGCGCTCGGCATCGACGCGCAATTCCACCGCATCGCCGAGCGCGAAGGTTCCGCGCATCACTTCGACGACATGGATGTGCAGATTGCCGAGCTTCTTCTCGGTGTCGATCACGGTGCCTTCGGCGCCTTTGCCGGAGATCATCGCGCCGACATCGCCCGCCTGGCCGCCGCCTTCGCCATAGAAGGGGGTCTGGTTGGTGATGATGCGGACGGTGTCGCCGGCAGAGGCGGCTTGCATGCGCGCGCCGTCCTTGAGAATCGCCAGAATCGCGCCTTCGGCGGCTTCGGTATCGTAGCCGAGGAATTCGGTGGCCCCTAGTTCATCGCGTATGGCGAACCAGCTCGTGTCGGCCGCGGCATCGCCCGATCCCGACCAGGCTTTGCGCGCTTCCGCCTTCTGACGCGCCATCGCCGCTTCGAAGCCGGCGCCGTCCACCTTCATGCCGCGCTCGCGAAGCGCGTCTTCGGTCAGATCGCGCGGAAAGCCGAACGTGTCGTAAAGCTTGAAAGCGACGTCGCCCGCCAGCGTGTCGCCGGGCTTGAAAGTCGCCGTCGCCTCGTCGAGCAATTTCAGCCCGCGCGCCAGCGTATCGCGGAAGCGCGTCTCTTCGAGCTTCATCGTTTCGGCGATGAGGGCTTCGGCCCGCTTCAGCTCGGGGAAGGCTTCGCCCATCTCGGCCACCAGCGTCGGCACCAGCCGGTACATCAGCGGGTCCTTGGAGCCCAGAATATGCGCATGCCGCATGCCCCGGCGCATGATGCGGCGGAGCACGTAACCGCGCCCCTCGTTCGAAGGCATCACGCCGTCCGCGATCAGGAAGGAGGACGAGCGCAAATGATCGGCGATGACGCGATGGCTAACGGCATGGGGGCCGTTGACGGGCGCGCCCGAGCTTTCCGCGGACGCCGCGATCAGATGGCGGAACATGTCGATGTCGTAATTGTCGTGCACGCCCTGCATGACGGCGGCGAGGCGCTCCAGTCCCATGCCGGTGTCGATGGAGGGACGCGGAAGAGGCTCACGCTTGCCGCCCGCGAACTGCTCATACTGCATGAAGACGAGGTTCCAGATCTCGATGAAGCGGTCGCCGTCCTGGTCGGGACTCCCCGGTGGGCCGCCTGGAATATGCGGGCCATGATCGTAGAAAATCTCGGAGCACGGACCGCAGGGGCCCGTCTCGCCCATCGACCAGAAATTGTCGCTCGACGCGATCCGGATGATGCGGGATTCCGGCAGGCCCGCGATCTTCCGCCAGAGGTCAAAAGCCACGTCGTCATCGGCAAAGACAGTGACGAGGAGGCGGTCCTTGGCGAGCCCGTAATCCTTGGTGACCAGCGTCCAGGCAAGCTCGATCGCGCGTTCCTTGAAATAATCGCCAAAGGAGAAATTGCCCAACATCTCGAAGAATGTGTGGTGCCGCGCGGTGTAGCCGACATTGTCGAGATCGTTGTGCTTGCCACCAGCGCGGACGCATTTCTGCGACGTCACCGCACGCGGGATGGCGCGCTTCTCCTGGCCGGTGAAGACGTTCTTGAACTGGACCATGCCGGCATTGGTGAACAGCAAGGTCGGGTCGTTGCGCGGGACAAGCGGGCTCGAGGCCACCACTTCATGGTCGTGGACGCGGAAATATTCCAGGAATTGGGCGCGGATGTCTTTGAGGCTGCTCATGGCCAATCTCATAGCAGGGCCGCGCGCCTCTTCAAAAGGGGCCGCTTGCGCCATTTTTCCGTCATGGCGCGGCCGAGCCGGGCGATGACAAATCTTTGAGCATTCGAGAACGCCCATGCGCCAAAAATGCCCATGCGCCAAAAATGAAGGGCCCCGCCGCGAGGCGGGGCCCTTCGGGAGCCGTTCCCATGCCGATGGGAAAGGCCAAACCCTTTTATTTATTCGTCGTCGTCGCCCTTGGCGTTATCCGCGCTCGCGACCGTCAAGCCCGCCGAGAGAAGACCGGCATTGGCGCGCACCGCCGCTTCGATGGCGTCCGCCACGTCCTTGTTCTGGGCGAGGAACAGCTTCGCATTCTCGCGGCCCTGGCCGATGCGCTGTCCGTCATAGGAAATCCAGGAACCCGACTTCTCGACGATCCCGGCCTTGACGCCGAGATCGATCAGCTCGCCCGTCTTGGAAATGCCGACGCCGTACATGATGTCGAACTCGACCTGCCGGAACGGCGGCGCCACCTTGTTCTTGACCACCTTCACGCGGGTCTGGTTGCCGACGACTTCATCATGGTCCTTGATGGCGCCGATGCGGCGGATGTCGAGACGGACGCTGGCGTAGAATTTCAGCGCGTTGCCGCCCGTCGTCGTTTCCGGATTGCCGAACATGACGCCGATCTTCATGCGAATCTGATTGATGAAGAGGACGATGGTGTTCGACTTGGAAATCGAGCCCGTCAGTTTGCGCAAGGCCTGGCTCATCAGGCGCGCCTGCAAGCCCGGCAATTGATCGCCCATCTCGCCTTCGAGTTCGGCCTTGGGGGTCAGGGCCGCCACCGAATCGATGACCACGATGTCGACACCGCCAGAGCGCACCAAAGTATCGGTGATCTCCAATGCCTGCTCGCCGGTGTCGGGCTGCGAGATCAGAAGCTCGTCGATATTGACGCCCAATTTCTTGGCGTAAGCGGGATCGAGCGCGTGCTCGGCATCGACATAGGCGGCGACGCCGCCCTTCTTCTGGATTTCGGCGACCGCATGGAGCGCCAGCGTCGTCTTGCCCGAAGATTCAGGTCCGTAAACCTCGATCACCCGGCCGCGCGGCAGACCGCCGATGCCGAGCGCGATGTCGAGGCCCAGCGAGCCGGTCGAGACCGCGTCGGCGTCGACCGCCTTCTCGCGCTGGCCAAGCCGCATCACCGAGCCCTTGCCGAAGGCCCGGTCGATCTGCGAGAGGGCCGCTTCGAGCGCCCGCTTCTTGTCCGTATCTTCTTTTCCCACGACCCGAAGTACCTGTGCTGCCTGTGCCATCGCTATCCCCTTATTTCACGGCGTTTGCCGAATGCACAGGCTTTGAGAATTTCCGTCCCCAGGCCCGTGTTGCAGGCATGAGTACATGCTTTGTTCTCATTTACAAGGCCCAACGGAACATATTGCGATAATTGAATTATCTTGATTCTGTTCTCAAGACGTTCGACCTGTTTGAGAACACGGACTAGTATCGTGTATATAATCGCGTGAGAGCAGCTCTGCGTTCGGATTCCCGCCGCTCCGACACCCCAACAGACGGTGTCCCGATGGAAGCGGACCACATCTAATTGTTTTGGAAATTTGGGAGGGGGTACCCCTCCCCCAACGCGCTCCGGCGGCTTCGTCCTCTCATCGGCGCATTCTAAAGCCGCAGGGGAAGCCGGGGATAAACCCTCTACGTCGTCTCGTTCAGGGAGTCTGCGAGGCGTTGGGGCGGCGCGCCGGACAGCACGTCCTTGACCTTGGCGACGAGCTGCTTGAGCCCGAAGGGCTTCGCCAGGAAATGCATGTGCTCGGCCGTCTCTTCGTTCCGGCGGAAGGCTTCCTCGGCATAGCCCGACATATAGATGATGCGCATTTCGGGACGTAGCCGCCGCGCCGCGCGCACCAGGGTCGGCCCATCCATATTGGGCATCACCACATCGGAGATCAGAAGATCGATGCCGCCCTGATGGCGGCGCACGATGTCGAGCGCCGCCTCGCCGCCGGAGGCTTCCATCACCGTGTAGCCGCGCATCCGAAGCGCGCGCGCGGCGAAGCTCCTGACCGCATCCTCGTCCTCGACGAGAAGGATGGTGTCCTGGCCGGTGATGTCGCTCGGCGCCGATCTTTCTTCGGGAGCTTCCGGCACCGCGGCCTCGGTCGCGGTAAAGCGCGGCAGATAGATCTGGAAGGTCGTGCCCCTTCCCATTTCGCTTTCCGCCGTGATGAAGCCGCCGGTCTGCTTGACGACGCCATAGACGGTGGAAAGCCCGAGCCCGGTGCCCTGGCCGACCGGCTTCGTCGTGAAGAAGGGCTCGAAAATCTTCGTCAGATTCTCTTTCGGAATTCCCGATCCGGTGTCCGCCACTTCGATCAAGACATAATCGCCGGCCGGCATCTGGCCGGTGCCGATGGGGCGCGCCGTCGCCAGCGTCACATTGGAGGTGCGGATGGTGACCTTGCCGCCTTCTTGCGGCATCGCATCGCGCGCATTGACGGCGAGGTTCACGATCGCATTGGAAATCTGACTCTCGTCGGCGCGCACCGGCCAGAGGTCTTGCGCATGTTCCAAACCAAGCTCGACGCGCTCGCCCAACAGCCGCCGCAGCAGCATCGAAAGCTCGGTCAGCGTATCGGAAAGCCCCAGCACTTTGGGCTGCAAGGTCTGCTGACGCGAGAAGGCGAGAAGCTGGCGCACCAATCCCGCCGCGCGCACGGAATTTTGCCTCACCTCGTTGATCTCGGCGAAGGAGGGATCGCCGGCGGCGTGACGCATCAGCAACAGATCGCAATTGCCGATGATCGCCTGCAGCAGATTGTTGAAATCATGCGCGACGCCGCCCGCCAATTGGCCGATCGCCTGCATCTTCTGGCTTTGCGCGAATTGGGATTGGAGCGCCTTCTGCTCGGAGATATCGACCAGAAACAGGATGATGCGCTTCTCGCCTTCGGGACTGGCCATGAAGGGGCTGGCAAACACTTGCGCGTTCTTATCGGCGGCGCGCGCGCCGGCATTGGTGCGGATTTCGACCGGCTCGTGGCTGAGCTCGCCCGCGGCGGCGCGGCCGATCAGATCGAGTGCGGCTCCGCGTTCGGGCGCCGCCACCAGCTCGGGAAAGCTTGCCCCCGCGACGGAGGAGGCGCTCAGCGCGAAGAACTCGGCGAACACCGCATTGGCTTCGGTCACGCGGCCCTCGTCCGAGATGATCGCGACGCCCATCGGCGCATTGCGGAAGAAATCGGAGACGCGGATGAGCGCCGAGGGCACGCGCTTCTCGCTCGCGACGCCCTTGGGGGGCGCTGCCTCGGGGAGCAGCGGCGTGAACCACCAGGCGGTCTCGCCGCCTTTCAGCCCGCGCACCGCGGCGGCCAATTTCTGGCCCGACTCGGTCTCGAAATTCTCCTCGCGCGAGCGCCCTTCGCCCGATGCGCGCGACAGCCGGTAGAGCGCGGCGGCCGGGCTCTCGCCGGGGAAGGCAAGCTGCGGCGGCGCCGGCGGTTCGCCTTCGCCTGCGCCTGCAAGGAAGCGATAGGCGACGTTGCAGTCCAGCACCGAGCCGTCTTTCGCCGTCACCGCCCAGGCGACGTTGGAAGCCGAGGCAGCGGCCGCCGCGCGACGCGCTTCATCGGCGCTGTCGGTGAATCGCGGCCAGGCCGCGATCAGAAGCAGAAGACCGGAGATGGCGATGGCGACAAGCAGCGCCGCGCCGGCCCATTGCGCTTCGGCGGGCGCAGCGACCGCCACCGCCGCACCCGTGAGCGCGATGAAGAAGAAGGCAAGGGCGGCAATACGCGCGAGCCTGCCGGGTTCTTCCCGGGAAAAATTCCGCGCAAGCGCGGAGGCGAGCGTCGTCATGGCTCCCCCCTTCCGCCGCTTTGCGGCACCTTCCCCCACAAGGGGGGAAGGAAGGAGGTAGAGCTAGCGCCGCCAGAACTTGCTTCTGTCCGCCAGTTTGAGGACATAGCCGATGATCTGCGCCACCGCCTTGTAATGTTCGGCCGGGATTTTCCTGTCGAGTTCGACCGCCGCGTGAAGGGCGCGAGCGAGCGGAGGATTCTCGACCACGGGAACGCCATGTTCTTCCGCCACCTTGCGGATGGTAAGGGCCAGATGGTCCACGCCTTTGGCGACGCAGACCGGCGCTCCCATTTTGCCTGATTCGTACTTCAATGCGACGGCATAGTGCGTCGGATTGGCGATAACCAGAGTTGCGTGAGGAATAGCGGCAATCATGCGCCGTTGCGAGCGTTCGAGGCGGATTTGCCGAATCCTGGCCTTGACCTGCGGGTCGCCTTCGCTCTGCTTGACCTCGTCCTTCAATTCCTGGCGGGTCATGCGGTGGCGGGCGAAGAAGCGCTGCCGCTGGTAGATGTAATCGGCGAGCGCCAAGGCCGCCAGCACGATCAGGCTGGCGATCAGAACCTTGCCTACCAAAGCGAGCGCGAGACCGGCGACCCCGGCCGGCGTCATGTCGAGCGCCGTCGCGAGACGGGCGCGATCCGGCCAGACCGCCAGGACCGCCGCCGTTCCGACCAGCAATATCTTCAGCACGCCCTTGAGGATGTTGACGGCGCCGTCGAGGCCGAACAGCCGCTTGAAGCCTTTCACCAGCGAGAGTTTGGTGATGTCGGGCTTCAGCCGCTCCAAGGACAGGTTCGGGCGGTTCTGCACCAGATGGCCGCCCAGCGCCGCCAGCAGCAAGAGCCCGGTCGCGGGCGCGAGAAGGCCGAACAGCGCGAACACCGATTTGTTGAAGAGAACGGCGGCGCTGCCGCCATCGATCGAAAGCTGCGCGGGGTTCTCCAGGAACATCAGGAAATCGGCGGTGAAGCGGCGCGCCGCGGTGCCGGCGAACATGTCAAGCGCGAGCGTGCCGCCGAGCAGCAGGATGAAGGAGGCCAGCTCCTGGCTTTTGACGACGTCGCCCTTCTTGGCGGCGTCCTCTAGCCGTTTTGCTGTCGGTCGAAATGATACCGGCGATGGCGAATCTCACCATCTGCGGTTTGTCCGTTTGCTGCGGGCGATCTCTTCGGGCGAAAGCGCCTCGTCGAGATAGAGCGCGCCGTTTTCTTCCGCGATGCGCAACGGATCGAGACCCTTGCCGAGGCACGGGCCGCTATAGCATTTGCCCGTGTCGAGATGGAATCGCGCCCCGTGCCCGGAGCAGACGAAGAATCTTTTGTCCTCGGTCAGGAAATGATTGGGGAACGTCTCCAACGGAATGAACTGGTGCGGGCAGCGATTGACATAGGCGAACGCTGCGCTTTTCGTCCGTACAATGACGATGTCGAGCTCGTCATCGCCCTCGCCCAGCACGACGTTCCTGGTGCCGGGATCGGCAAGCTCCTCGATGCGGCAAAGGAAAGGTCTCGTCACAGCCCGCCCAATTTGCGGATATATTTCCATTCGTCGGCCGTCACCGGCTGCACCGACAGGCGCGCATTCTTGGCCAGCACCATGTCCTTCAGTTTCGGATCGGCCTTGATCGCCGCCAACGTCACCGGCTTGGGCACATCCTCGATGGCCTTCACATCGACAAGGCCGAAGCGTCCCGTCTCGTCGGTCGGATCGGGCCGGTATTCGCCGATCACTTCGACGATGCCGACGATCCGCTTCTCATCCCCGGTGTGATAGAAAAAACCACGGCCGCCCTTCTTCATCGCCTTCATGTGGCTGGCCGCCTGGAAATTGCGCACGCCGCTCCACGGCTCGCCCTTGGCGCCCCGCTTCTTCTGCATCTCCCAGGAGAAGGTTTTGGCTTCGGTCTTGAACAGCCAATAGGCCATGAAATTCCTCTATTCGTTGCGTAGCGGGCGCGCCAGCAATCGCTCGGCCGCCGCTTTGACGCCGAGCTTCCCGGCCAGCACATCGGCGACCGCTTCGGCGATGGGAAGCTCGATGCCATGCCGTCGCGCGCGCGCGACGAGAGCGGGCGCGGTGGCGGCCCCTTCGGCCAGCGCGCCGCTGGGCATAACCCCTTTGCCGAGCGCGACGCCGAGAGCGAAATTGCGCGAGGATATGCTCGTCGCGGTCAGCGCGAGATCGCCGAGGCCCGAAAGCCCGACCAGCGTTTCCATCCGCGCGCCCATCCCGCTGCCGAGCCGCAAGAGCTCGGCAAAGCCGCGCGACAATGTCGCCGCCCGCGCGCTCTCTCCGAAGCCGGCGCCTTCCACCATGCCGCAGGCGATGGCGTAGACGTTCTTGGCGGCGCCGCCGAGCGCCACACCGGCAAGATCATCGCTGACATAGGGGCGGAAGCCGCTGCGGTTCATGGTGGCGGCCAGCCGCGCCGCCGCATTTGCATCGCGCGCCGCGATGGTCACGGCGGTGGGCAGGCCGCGCGCGACGTCGCGGGCAAAGGACGGCCCCGACAGGATCGCGGGCTCGGCTTGCGGCACGATTTCTTCCAGCACTTCGGTCGGCAGCAATCCGGTGCCGGTTTCGATTCCCTTGGCGGCGAGCACAATGGGCGTGCCGGCCTTCACGAACCCGCGCAAACTTTCCAGCACGCTGCGCAAATGCTGCGCCGGCGACGCCAGCAATATGGCGTCGGCGGCACCGGCCGCCCCAATCTCGGCAATCGGAACGATGGAGGCGGGCAGCACGATGCCGGGAAGGAAGAGGCTGTTCTCATGGCGCGCGGCGATGGAATCGCGGATCTCCGCCTCGCGCGCCCACAAATCCACCTGCGCGTTGGCGGACGCGACGATGGCAAGCGCGGTGCCCCAGGCGCCCGCGCCGACCACGGCCAGGCGCCTATAGGGCGGGGCGGCAGCGGGTTCCGTGGAGGTATCTGGCGGCATGGAACGAAGCCAAGGGTTCGCGGATTATTTCAAGGTCCGCTTATAGCGGGAAAACACCCATTCGGAACCGGGAGCGGAGCCTTCCACCCCTTCATTCCGCCATAATGTTCCACTACTTAAGGCCTGTGAGACGAATCGCGATCTTCGCCGTGCTGGCCGGCCTCGCCGGTTCCGCCGCTTGGGCCGCGCCGCCGCCTATAGCCGTCCCGCCTCTGCGCACGCAATTCAACGCCC
>SHWE01000007.1 GCA_009693985.1 Alphaproteobacteria bacterium
AGATGCTGGGCCGCCAGCAGGTTCAAGCCTCTCGGATTGCCCGGGCGCATATTGTGGCTGCACGTCCACACATCGTATTGCCAATTGACGATGTTGCCGTCGGCGTCGAGCCCGGCCTGTCCCGTCATTTCCATCGCCGAGCCGAATGGCTCCCAGCCGAACTCGTCATTGCGCATCCATTGCACCTTGACGGGGCGTCCCGGCACAGCGCGCGCGAGCAAAGCCGCGTCGAGCGCGACATCGTCGGCGCCATTGTGGCCGTAGCAGCCCGAGCCCTGCACATGGATGACGCGCACCTTGCCCGGCTCCATGCCCAGCGCTTTGGCGATGTCGCCGCGCAGCGGGTAGGGGCCTTGGGTGTGCGACCAGACGGTGAGCGCGCCGTCGGTAAAATGCGCCACCGCCGCCGACGTACCGATGGAGGCATGGGCGAGATAGGGCTTGCGATAGGTGGCCGAGACGGTTTTCGCGGGCGTGATCTCGGGACCGGCGACGGTGTGAACGACATCGCCCGGCAGAGCGCGGGATTTCAGATAATCATACGCCGTTGCCGGTGTCGGCATGTCGGCGGGAACGCGCCATTTTGCGGCTTCTTGCGCGCGTGCGCGCGCGTCGATGGCCTGTTCTTCGCGCGCCGCCACGACGCCGATGAAACGCCCATCGCGCACCACGGCCATGACGCCCGGCATTTGCTTCACCGCCGCATCGTCGAACGCGGTCAGCTCGCTGCGGTAATTGGGCGGGCGCACCACACGCCCGAACAACATGCCCGGCAGCCGCATGTCGTGGACATAGGCTGCGCGTCCCATCACTTTGTCCGGAATATCGATGCGCTGCGCCGAGCGACCGACGATTTTGTGCGCGGCCGGAGCTTTCGGCCTCGCCGCGCCGGTCGCTTCGCGTTGCAGGGAGATATCGGCGGCGATCGCCCAATAGGTGATGGTCTTGTCGCCGCTTCGAACGGTGCCGTCTTCGACGCTGAAAGAATTCGCCGGAACGGCAAGACGCTCGGCCGCCTTCTCCAACAGGATCGCGCGCGCTTCCGCCGCCGCCTGACGCAACGCCGCGCCGCCCGCCTCCATGGAATTGCTGCCCACAGTGCCGCCTTCGTTCGGAGACCGCGTGGTATCGACCGCGACCATGCGTACGCGGCTGAACGCGACATCGAGCTCATCGGCGGCGATCTGCGCAAGCGCGGTCAAATTTCCTTGGCCCAGTTCGACGCGGCCGGACGAGACGGTCACGGTTCCGTCGGCGCCGATCCTAAGCCAGGAATCCAGCCTGCGGTTGTTGCGGAGCATGGCGGGAACCATGCCCTGCGCGCGGGTCAGTTGCGGCGTCATGCTGAAAGCGATCACCAGACCGCTAAGCGCGGCGTTGAATTCGCGCCGGGAGAGTTTCGTGCTCATCCCGCCATCTCCCGGCCCGCGCGCTGAATCGCGCGGACGATCCGGTTATGGCTGCCGCAGCGGCAGAGATTGCCTGTGAGCGCTTCCTTGATGTCGGCTTCGCTCGCGCGCGGATTGCGGTCCAGCAACGCCTTCGCCGACATGATCATGCCATTGATGCAATAGCCGCATTGCATCGCCTGTTCTTCGATGAAGGCCTTTTGCAGCGGGTGGGGCTTCTCATCCGTGCCGATGCCTTCGAGCGTCTGAATCGGCGCGCCTTCGACCATGCCGACCGGCGTGCGGCAGGAGCGCACCGTGATGCCGCGCACCGTCACCGTGCAGGCGCCACATTGCGATAGGCCGCAGCCGAATTTGGGGCCGTTCAGCTCCAGATCGTTGCGCAGTACATAGAGCAGCGGCGTATCGGCCTCCGCGGTAACCTCGCGGCTCTGTCCGTTCACCTGCAAGCGATAGGTCGGCATGAGATCCCTTTGCGCCGATGCGTGAGAAACATTCTCCTTAGGCGAAGGCGCGTCAATAGCCGTAAAATAGCCTCGAATCTCTTATGATTCGGGCAATTCGTGGCGCGGAGAGATGTGGTGAAGCGGCTTTTTGCCTTAACGGTCTGTTTCGGCCTTGGTGCTTGCGTAACGGGTGCGCCGCCGCCTTCCATGTCCAGCGCGGCGCTTGCCTGTCCCGCCGGCACCCAACCCATGACACGGGTGGACTTTTTCTTCGGCGGGGATGTCGGCGCTCCCGGCGGCGTGCCGGACGCGGAATGGCAACGCTTCGTCGAAATGGAAGTGACGTCCCGCTTCCCGGACGGCTTCTCGGTCGCCGACGTCGATGGCCAATGGCGAAACGCCATGGGCATGGTCGAAGCCGAGCGCAGCAAGAATTTGATCGTCATCGTGCGCGATGTCCGGGCCTATGCCTCGCGAATCACGTCGCTGCGCGCTGCCTACCGGGCGCGCTTCCAGCAGCAATCGGTGCTGTTTTCCGAAACGCCGCTCTGCGCCGGATTCTAGGGAGCGGATTCTAGGGCGCTCTGGCCACGGCGGCGGGGCGGGTCATCGGATCGTTGCGGATCACCATGCCGCCCTTCATCACGAAGCGCACATGTTCCATCTCGTTGACATCGGCGAGCGGATTGCCAGGCACCGCGATGATGTCGGCGAATTTGCCCTTCTCGATCGTGCCGACATCCTTGTCCCAGCCATAGTTCAGCATCTGCGCGGCCGGAAGATAGACCGTCTGTAGCGATTCGGCGGGCGTCATGCCCCATTGGACCAGCTTGGTGAATTGGTCCCACTGCCTGCCGTGCGGAATGGCAACCGAAGTGGCGCCGCTGCCGAGCACGATGGTGACGCCGGCCGCGCGTGCGTTCTTGAACGCCTGCTCGGCGAGCTTGAGCCGCGAATTGCGGCCATGCGTCGCTTCGAGATCTTCCTTCTCCAGCGCGAAGAGATCGTCGAGCGTGACGACCATCGGCAGGTTCTTCTGCTTGAGGGTGCGTGCGTCCGTAGGACTGAGCTCCAAGAGATGATTATTGGCATCGACGCCGGCATTGATGCAGCTCGCCATGCCTTCACCGCCATAGGTGTGGCAGGCGACTTTGAGGCCCATGCGATGCGACTCATCGACGATGGCCTGGACTTCCTCGAAGGTCAGCGATGGGGAATTCACCAAGGTCGCGTCGGGCTTCCACATATGCATCACGCCGGCGAAATCCTGCGTCGTGTAGATCTTGATCCAGTCGACGCCGCGCAGTTTCGCTTCGCGCACCGCCGCGCGCGCTTCCCACGGCCCATTGAGGTTCTTGCCCTCGATGAAGCTGTCCTGGAAACGCCCGGTGCGGATGTCGGGATAATAATTGGTGGCGCGCTGATTGATCGATTGGCCGACCACTTGCATGCGCGGGCCTTCGATGCGGCCATTGTTGATCTGGTCGCGTATGTCGACCGTGTTGTAGCCGCCGCGTGTATCCATATCGAGCACGGTGGTGAAGCCGGCGGCGAGATCGATCTGCACATTGGCGAGCGCGACGAGGGTGCGGTTGGCCTCGGACACGCCGCCGATATTCATGTTCGCATGGATATGGGTGTCGATCATGCCCGGCATCATGGTGGCGAGCCCAAGATCGATCACGCGCGCGCCGGCGGGGATTGCGAGATTGGGGCCGACATCAGCGATGCGGTCGCCGCGCACGAGCACGACCGGATTGTTCACCATCGCGCCGGTGCGCGCATCGAACATGCGCGCGGCGCGCACCGCGACCACTTGGTTCGGCGGCGCCAGATATTTGCCGGTGCCTTGCGCGGACGCGGGTGTCACGGGCGCGCCGGTCATCGCGGCGGTGAACAGAATGGCGAGCTTCGCCTGCCTGAGCATGGAAATTCCCCCTTTGATGGTTAGGTGAAGCGGTAGAGCCGCGCCGGCGTATCGACGAGGATAACTTTCCGCATCGCCGGATCGGGACAATGTTCGGCGAACGCCGTCAGCAGTCTCGGATTGTCGACCACCTGATAGGGCGTGATCTTGCTGATGTCGCCCCGCGTGCCGCCCGGATGCGGCCAATTGGTGCCCCACAACATGCGGTCGGGACCGGCCGCGATCAGCGCTTTGGCGAACGGGGTGACATCGGCCCAATCGGCGCGTTTGGAAAGATTGTATGGCGCCGACAGTTTCACATAGACGTTGCGGCTTTTGACCAGTTCGACGAGCGCGCCGAAGCCCGGCTGGCCCAGACCCTTCTCCGCTTCGATATTGGCGATGTGGTCGAACACGACGGGCACGCGCAAATTCGCCACCGTCGGGGCCAGCGCGGTGACCATCGGCGTCTCGGTGTTAATTTGGATGTGCCAGCCCAAGGGCGCGAAGCGCGGCGCGAACGCATTCAACGCATCGATGGCGACCTTGGGATCGCGGATGCCGGCCGTCGCGAGGTTCAGCCGCATGCCGACGGCGCCTTTGGCGGCGAGCGCCCTTAAATCCGCATCCGAAATCGTCTGCGGCACCACCACGACGGCGCGCGCCGATGGGCCGAGCTCCGCCACCGCGTCCATCGTCGCGCTGTTGTCGAAGCCATAGGTGCTGGGCGTCACGATGACATTGCGCGGCACGCCCATCTGCGTCCGCAACACGCGCATTTGCGCGACGGAGGCTTCCGGGGGTGTGTAGGCGCGGTTCGCCGTCATCGGATATTTCGCCGTCGGACCGACAATATGATTGTGGCAATCGATGGCGCCCGCCGGCATATCGGCAATCGGGCTCGCGCCAAACGCACCGCGCGGCAGCATGGTTGCGGCAAGCGATGCACCGGCAATCACGCCGAATTCGCGTCTATTGAATCTCATGTCACCCATCCCGAGAGTTTCCCTAACCCAAAAGCGCAGGCTTTCGTTTTTCCACCCAGCCGGTCGCCTCGTCATAGGCGAAGGCCAATTGCAGGCAGCTCAGCTCCGCCTGATTGCGGCCGACGATCTGCATTCCCATCGGCAGGCCGCGCGCATCGAATCCGGCAGGCACATTCAGCGACGGACACCCCGTCATGGTGACGAGAGAGCACACCTCCATCCAGCGATGATAGGTGTCCATGGCGCGGCCATTGATCTCCTTCGGCCACGGAGTCTTGGCATCGAACGGAAACAGTTGCGCGGACGGCAGCACGATGAATTCGTAGCGCTCCTGGAAGCGGCGCACCGCCTGATACCAGGCCGTGCGCACCGCGGCCGCCGCCGAAATATCGGCCGGGGTGAGTTTCTCCGCGGTTTCGACTTCGTAATGCGCTTCCTGCTTCAGCAGCGCCCGCTTGGCCGGATCGGCGTAGAAGGGACGCAGCTGCCCCGCGTTGCCGACGGCGCGCAATTTCACCCAGGAATCCCACACGCGCGCCAGCGGATAATCGGGCCGCGCCTCTTCGACGATGCAGCCCAGCGCTTCCAAACTTTTGAGCGCGGTGCGGCAGAGCTCCAGCACGCCCGGCTCGAAGGCGAGCGCCCCGCCGAAATCGCCCGGCCAGGCGATGCGCACCCCGCGAAAATCGCGCCGTAGATTTCCGCGAAACTGCGCCGGGTCTTCCCGGTTCGACAGCGGCGCGCGCGCATCGTAGCCCGCCTGGATGGACAGCAGCATCGCAAGATCGGTGACGCTGCGCGCCATCGGCCCGGAGACGCCGAAGCCGGGAGTGAACACATCGACGCCGTCGGCGGGCACGCGGCCCCATGAGGGACGGAAGCCGAAAACATTGGTCCAGGCGGCGGGATTGCGCAGCGAGCCGCCGGAATCGGTGCCGTCGGCGACGGGCAGCATACGCAGAGCCAGTGACACCGCCGCGCCGCCGCTGCTGCCGCCCGGTGTCCGTGTCAGATCGTATGGGTTCAGCGTGGTGCCGAAGACGGGATTGAAGGTCTGCGAGCCGAGTCCGAATTCCGGCGTGTTGGTCTTGCCGATGATAATGGCGCCCGCGCGCTTCACGCGCTCGACATGGATCGCATCGGTCTGCGCGACGAAATCCTTCAACAGCGGCGAGCCCATCGTCATGCGGATGCCGGCGGCGGGCACGATGTCCTTCACCGCCTGCGGGAAGCCGTGCATCCACCCAAGATTGTTTCCACGCGCCAACTCCGCATCGCGCGAGGCAGCCTGACGCAGCAGCCCGGCGCGATCCTGCAACGTCACGATGGCGTTCACGCGCCCGTTCAGCCGCTCGATATGATCGAGATAGGCGTTCATCACCTCGACGCAGGAGATTCGTTTGGCATGAATCGCCGCCGACAATTGGGCGCCGCTCATCGAGACGATATCGGACATACTTGCTTGCGCCGCCATGCTGGTGGATCCCGTTTGACCTATGAACGCGGCCGCCGTCGCCGCACCCGCGAATCCCAGAACCGAGCGGCGATCCATTTCACCCATCGAGGGGTCTCCCAAGCGGATCTAGAAACGATAGAGCTTCGCCGCATTGTCGACGAGAATCATTTTGCGCGTGGTTTCGTCCGGGTACCAGGAATTGAACAGCCGCAGCACCGCATTGTTGTCGATGCGGTAGAAGGGCGTGACTTCGGTGTTCTTCTTGCCCGGGATGGTCTGGGTGTGCGGCCAATCGGTCGCCCACAGCATGTGGTCGCGCCGGGCATAGATGAGCGACTGCGCGAGCGGGGTGATGTCGGAATAATCGGGCTTCTTCGAGACGCGGTAGGGCGCGGACAATTTCACATAGGCCTTGCCGGCGCGCACCAGGTCGTGAAGGCCGATGAAGCCCTTCTGTCCGGTGCCTTCGGCGGCGGTCAGTCCGGCGAAATGATCGAGCACGACGGGCACCGGGCAATCGGCGATGGGACCGATCAGTTGAGCGACGACCGGCAGCACGGTGTAGATCTGGATGTGCCAGCCCAGGGGCGCGATTCTTTTGCCCATCGTTTGAAACAGCGAAGACGCCGCTTTGGGATCGCGAATGCCCGCCGATTCCAGATTGATGCGAATCCCGCGCACGCCCTTGGCGTCCATCGCGCGCAATTCCGCGTCGGAAATCGTCGGCGCCACCACGGCGATGCCGCGCGCTGTGTTCCCAAGCTCGGTCAGCGCGTCCAGCATGCAGGAATTGTCGGTGCCGTAGAAGCTCGGCTGCACGATGACGTTGCGCGCGATGCCGAGGCGCGTACGCAGCGCCTTCAATTGCGCGACGGATGCAGGCGGCGGCGTATAGGGCCGGTTCGCCACCATCGGATATTTGTCTTGCGGCCCGATGATGTGGACATGGCAATCGCAAGCATTCGCGAAGACCGCCGTCGATGGGGCAGGCGCGCCTTCGGCTTCGCCCGAGGCCATCAGGCCGGCGAGCGAACCGGCGGCGGCAGCGCCGAACTCGCGCCTCGTGAATCGCATGTCATTTCTCCTTCACTCCTGGCGGACCATCAGCTTCAGCGACGCGGAGAGCAGAATCGTCACCAGCATCACGCCCGCCATCGCCATGATGCCATAGGTGAAGCCGCCGGTCGCGTCCCGCAACACGCCCATCATATAGGGGCCGACCAAGCCGCCCGTCGTACCGATCGTATTGATGAAGGCAATGCCCGCCGCCGCGCCGGCGCCGGTCAGGAGGCGCGGCGGGATCGACCAGAAAATGCCGCGCGCGGCGGTCACGCCAATCAGCGCGATCGTCAGCGCGAGCAATGAAAGGAAAAGCGAGCCGGAGAAGGTGTAGCTCGCGAGCCCGGCGAAGGCGAGAATGAGGCAGATCGTCATATTGCCGATCTTCCGCCCCGTGCGGTCGACATGCCACGCCCACACCAGCATGGCGATGGTCGCGAAGACGTAAGGCACGGCGACGAGGAAACCGATGGCGACGCTGTTGGGTAGATACTCCTGGATGATCAGCGGCAGCCAGATGCCGATGCCGTAGGAGGCCAGCGTGAAGCCGAATTGCACGATGGCGAGCAGCACCACGCGCGGATCGCTGAGCGCGCCACATAGCGAGGATTTCGGAGAATCGAAAGTTTCGGCTTCGTGCATCGCGGTGATCGCGGCGGCTTCCTCGGGCGTCAGCCATTTGGCGTTTTCGGGGCGCTCGGGAAGCAGCTTCAGCACGAAGAACCCGATCACGCAGGCCGGCAAGCTCACGATGATGAACATCCACTTCCAGCCATCGAGGCCGAGAATGCCGTCCATCTGGAGAAGCAGGCCGCAGATCGGCGCGCCGATCAGCGAGGAGATCGGAATCGCCGCCAGGAACCAGGCGAGGATGCGGGTGCGGTATTCGCGCGGGAACCAGCAGGCGAGATAGAAGGCGACGCCCGGGAAGAAGCCCGCTTCCGCGATGCCCAACAGGAAGCGCATCGCATAAAGAGAGTTGGGCCCTTGCACCAGCGCCGTGGCCGCCGACACCAGGCCCCAGGTAATCATGATGCGCGCGATCCATCGGCGCGCACCGAATCTGTAGAGCGCCATGTTGCTCGGCACTTCGCACAGCGTGTAGCTGAGGAAGAACAGCGCGGCGGCGGTTCCGAACTGCGTGTTCGTGAGCCCCAAATCCTGATTCATGGTCAGGGCCGCGAAGCCGATGCTGTTGCGGTCGAGATAGCTGAACAGATAGCCGATGGTCAGCAGCGGCACGAGGCGCCAAGCCGCCTTGTTCAGCGCGGTGGCTTGCACGGGGGTCAGAGCTCTGGCTTTCGCCCGCTCCGCCGCGTGTCTTGCGCCGTAGGTCGCTTCCGTCATGTTTTCATGAGCCGCGCCGCCAAGGCCTCGCCCGCCGCCTTTGTCCCGAGCCTACCACCAATATCGCGGGTCATCTCAAGGTCGCGGACGGCGCTTTCGATGGCTTTCCCGATGGCGGCAGCGGCGTCGGAATAGGGCTTCGCGTTTTTGCGCCGTCCCAGCCAATCGAGCAGCAGCGCCGCAGAAAGAATAAGCGAAAACGGATTGGCGAGATCTTTGCCCGCGATGTCCGGAGCCGAACCGTGGGCCGCCTGCGCCATCGCATGTTTCTCGCCTGCGTTCAGCGCGCCGCCGAGCCCGATGCTGCCGGAAAGCTCGGCGGTCAGATCGGTCAGGATGTCGCCATACATGTTGGTGGTGACGATGACGTCGAATTTCTGGGGCGCGCGGACGACATGGGCCATCATCGCGTCCACGATGAAATCATCGACCGTCACATCGGGGAATTCGGCCGCCACGCGCCGGCATTCTTCGATGAACATGCCATCGCCGATTTTCAGCACGTTCGCTTTATGCACGATGCTGACATGGCGCTTGCGGCGCATGGCAAGCTCGAACGCGGCGCGCGCGATACGGGCGCAAGCGGGGCGCGTGATGCGCCGCAATGAAACCACGACATCGGGCGTCACCAGAAGTTCGGCATTACCCTGTTCCATATTGCGGTCGGCATAGAATCCTTCGGTGTTCTCGCGCGCCACCACGAGGTCGAAGGGCGCCACCGATTTGAACGTCACGCCCTCATAGGTGCGCGCCGGGCGGATATTGGCGAAGAGGTCGAGCTGCTTGCGGAAGAACGCCGAAGGATTGATCTCGCCCTTGGCTTCGTCCTTGAAGTCGTAGGTGGCGGCGGGTCCGAGGATGACGCCGTCGGCCTCGCGCGCGGCAGCGAGAAGCTCGGGCCGCACGGTGGTGCCGAAACGCGTCAGGCTTTCGTGCCCGACCGCTTCCTCGAAGATTTCAAGCTTGAGGCCAAATCGCGCATCGGCGGCGCGCAGCACGTGCAGCGTCGCCGCCGTGATTTCCGGCCCGATCCCATCGCCGGCAAGCACCAAAAGCCGCATGAAGCCACCCGATTTTCGCCGAGTAGGTCGGCGAATGGGGGGCGGCGAGTCAATGCTTAAATCTAATCGACCTCGACGCCGTTGCGGTCGAACAGCGTGATCGATTGCTCGAATTGCAAGGCTTCGAAATTGCCCATCTCGGCGCTGGCTTCGGTGATGACGAGATGGCGGTCATACATATAAACCGAAGCGCGCAATTGGCGCCCATTGGGCTCTTTGATGTTGAGCTGCCGGCCGGGGATTCCCCAATCGTAGGTCGCGCGCGCCTGGTAGAGGATATCGCCGCGCTTGCGGATGTTCTCCGCGGCGTGCTCGACGATCCCGGCATCCGCCGTCCGGCGCAATTGCGGGAAGGTGATGATGGTCACCGCATAGCGGCCCTTGTCCGTTTCGTGGAAAAATTCGCGCGCCGGAACGGAGGCCCCGGTGCGGGTCGTATACATGATCTCCTTCGTCATCGGCGCGGCGGGGAAGATGACGCCGAAGCGATGCTCCTTGTTCATGTAGAGCCGCGTCGGCGGCTGCTCGTCTTGCGCGACCGCCGCGCAACCGAGGTTAAGAACGACGGCGGCTGCGATAAGCAATGCGACGCGCATGAATGGCTCCTGATGCCTTCGGGCGCGCGAACTATAGGGCGCTGCTCCGAAACGGCCGCGTCATCTCGCGTTGCGTCCGGGTCAATTTTCGGTGACGTTCCGCTTTCCCATCGAGAGGAGCGCCCCTTGCATAGCCCCACTCTCGCGCCAGTCATCGCGCTCGTCCTTTGGTCCTTCGTGATGTGGGCTTGGCTCTATGCGACGCGCATTCCGGCGATCAGGAAGGCCGGCATCGTCTTCGATCCGACGTAGCCGAAGGAAGAGTTTCACCGCCAAATCCCGGCGCAAGTGCGCTGGAAGGCGGACAATTATAACAATCTCATGGAGCAGCCGACCTTGTTCTATGCGGCGGCTCTGGTGCTTGCCCTGGCCGGCGAGGGCTCGGGCCTGAACGATATACTCGCCTGGCTCTATGTGGCTGCGCGTGTCGTACACAGCCTGATTCAGGCGTTGATCAACGTCGTGTTGCTGCGTTTCGCTGTCTTCATGGTGGGCTCGCTGGTACTGCTGGCCCTGTCGATACGAGCGGCCCTTATCGTCTTTTCGGGCACATAAAAAAGGCCGGGGCGGTTTCCCGTCCCGGCCCTTTATGTCCGTCGAAAAAACTACGCCGGGTTCGCCTTGGCGCCCTTCAGCGAGCGGTACGACATCTTGACCATGTTTTCGTCGGCCATCGCGTTGGCGCCGAGCGCACCGCCGATCTTGGCCAGCGGCTTCGCCGCGACGGCCTGATCTTCGGTCTTGCCGGCTTTGATCTCGGCCTGCACCGCGTCGCGCACCGCGACCAGCATGTCATGATATTTCTGCATGTCGGCCTTGCTCGCGAGCGGGCCGTGACCGGGCACGTATTTCGTCTGGTCGTTGCCCATGCGGATATAGGTCTCGACCGTCGAGATGATGCCGTTCAGGCTGCCGCCATTGGCATAGTCGATGGTCGGATACCTGGGGCCGAGGCTAACGGTGTCGCCGCAGGCGATCACATTCGACACCGGGAAATAGACATAGGAGTCGGTGTCGGTGTGGGCGGTCGCCGGATGATTGACCATCACGGTCTGGCCGCCGACCATCAGCTGCAAGCCTTCGGTCGTGTAGGTCTGCGTCGGAATCCAGTCGCCTTCCGACGGCGCCGTCTTGTTGCCGGACAGCCCGTTGGTCGAGCCGTGCTGCAGACGCAGCGCGAGATTGCGGTGCGCCACGATGGTGGTCCCGTCCCTATGGAAGGGTCCGTTGCCGCCGGTGTGGTCGCCGTGGAAATGCGTGTTGATGAGATATTTGATCGGCTTCTTGCCGGAGAGCTTGTCGACTTCGGCCTTGATCTTGTCGTGCAGCGGAGCGAACTCGCCGTCGACTTGGATGACGGCGTCGGTGCCGACCGCGACGACCATGTTCCCGCCTTGGCCTTCGAGCATGTAGGTGTTGTTGCCGAGCGGTGTGGACTTGATCTGGACTTGGCTGAAATCCTGTCCCTGCGCGTAAGCGGCGACCGCGAACAGGCTGACCGCGCCAGCCAAGGCAAATTTGCTGATGTGCTTCATAGGCTCCCTCCTGGAAGACGTAGTAGGATTGGCATTCTCTCGTCGGTCGCCTGAAAGGCGCGACTTTGCCGATCCCACTATAGCCTATTCGCAGGTGTCTGTGAGGGGAGAGCGCGGCCTTAAGCGGGGCTTTGCGAGGCCGGGCCGTGGCGTAAGGCGACCGGGTTGTAGACGTGCCCCTCCAGGCCCCGCAGAATCTCACGTAACCCCGCGACGATACGGGCGGAATCCTTGGCGGCGACGGCCTCTTTCAGGGCGTCGTTGATGAAGGCGCCCGCCGGATAGTGCCCAACCGGCCCGGGGATGGAGAGGGCAATGGGCACCCCTGCCCTGATCAGCCCGATGAGAAGGGCCGCGAAACCCGGCTCGAACACCGTTTCCAGGGGGCCGGTAATGGTGATCCTGAGGCCTGGGCGCGACGGGTAATTGGCGGGAAATCCTTCATTCTGGAACTCGGTCAGGATGCCGCTCTTGTCGGGCCGCCATTCCTCGCCCAGCACTTGAAGATAGCGCCAGGCGCAGTGATAGGCGCGGCAGACGGGGTAGACCGTGGCGTGGATTGCGCAGCCTTTGCCGCCCGGCCCCAGATGGGTGCAGGGCGTGCGCGGCATCTTCTGGAACTCGGGCGTGTCGATGGTGAGGAGCGAGCAGCACACCGTGCACTCGCCGCATTCGCGTCCAGGCACCAGCTGCAAGCGACGATCCTCCGCCAAATCTAAGCCCATCCTATCGGACTTAAGCCCATTGGGATGCACGAAAATAGAAGAAAAATAACGGAGAAATAACCACAAATAGCAGCAGCGTTTTTTGTGCCCTCGAAACCCGTGTTGGCTACGACTCCCCTTGTGGCGAAAGACGGGAGGCTCCCCATGCTTGTGGTCGCAATGGCGTCCCAGAAGGGCGGTTCGGGCAAGACGACCTTGGCAGGTCATCTTGCGGTGGAAGCGGAAAAATCGGGCGCAGGGCCGGTCGCGCTGATCGACACCGATCCGCAAGGCTCGCTGTCGCATTGGTGGAACGCGCGCGCGGTGCGCAGCCCCCAATTCGCACAAGCCGGCGTGTTCGATCTCGCCAGCGTGCTCAATCATCTGCGGCGGTTGGGGATCAAGCTCGCCATCGTCGACACGCCGCCCGCGATCTCGGAATCGATCGCCGAAGTGATCAGCCGCTCCGATCTCGTTCTCGTGCCGACGCGCCCCTCGCCGCACGATCTTCGCGCCGTCGGCGCCACCGTCGATATCGCGGAGCGTTTCGAGCGACCGCTGATCTTCATCGTCAACGCGGCGACGGCGCGCGCGCGCATCACCGGCGAGGCGGTGGTGGCGCTGTCGCAACACGGAACCGTCGCGCCGGTGACCATCCATCACCGGGTGGATTTCGCCGCCAGCATGGTCGATGGCCGTACGGTCGGCGAGGTGTCGCCGAAATCGGCATCCGCGAAAGAAGTTTCCGATCTGTGGCTCTATGTTCAGGACCGTTTGGCGCGGCTGAAAAAGAGCGAGACGCTGGCGTCCGAAGCCCGCCCGCAAGATATTTCCGCGCACATGGAGGATGAAGATTTCGCCGAGCCATTGCCGCCGCCCGTCCTCCACCCTGCGCCGAAACCCTATGAGGGTGTCGACCGCAGGAAAGAGGGGCGCGACCGGCGCGATATTCCGCAAGACGAAGTGTTGTTCGGAGGGCAGGAGCGCCGCACCAATCGCTTCGGCCGCCGCCAGGCCGACTATTTCAAATGAGCAAATTCGCCGCCATGACCGCGAATCTGCTGGTGCGCAAAGGCGAGGCCGCGCCGTCCACCGTCACGCCATTTCGCGATGACCGGCCGATGGTGACGCCCGCTCCCAAGAATCATGGATGCGCGGGCGTGCCCGCCGCCCCGCGCCGGATCGTGCTCAAGCTCGACGCGCGCGACTATGAGCGTCTGGGATTGATCGCGGTCAAGCGCGGGGTCAGCCGCCAAAGTCTCGCGCGCGATGCGATGACGCTCTATTTCGAAAAGCTGGCCGGTGAATTTTCTTGCGCCTGCATCGGCGGATGTTTGAAGACCTGCGCGGCGGAGTAGTCGAGGTTTTACCGGCCGCGTGCGGGCCCTGCGCCATAGCGCATCCGCTCGCCAATATCGCAGCCCCGCTCATAGACGGTGCCCTTCTTGGGCGCCGGACGCGCGACATTGGCCGCCACCCTTATGATGCCTGTCTGTCGCGGCTCGGGTTGAAGGCCTGAAATCTCCAGGATCAATTTGCGGCGCACCGCGCGCGCGAGGTCCTCGAAGCCGTTCGCCACCTGGAGGAACGCGCCCGGTCCGCCGATCACGCAGCCGGCGTAATAGCGGTCGAGGTCTTCCAGATAATAGACGTCGAACTTGTCCTGTTCGGTGACGATGGGAAGTCCGTTGATGACGATGCCCTTGGCGATCACTTCGTCGCGCACGCCATCGACCAGCCGTCCGTCATTGTTGGGGCCGTCGCCCGAAACATCGATGACGCGCCGCGCCGCTTTGTACGGGCTCGCTTCCAACAGCTTTGCGCCGATCTCGATGCCGCTGCTGATCGAGGTCTGCACACCGTGGGTGCGGCGGGCGCCGGCCAGAATATCGGCGAAGGCCTCCGCGCTCTCTTTATCGTGGACGATCTGCCAGTTCACCACCACGCGGTTGGAGGCGTAGCTCGAGAAATCGAGATAGGTGACGGCGATTCTTCCCAACGATCCCGACTTGATCGCCTGGATCAGCTCCGGGCTGCGGAACGCGGCAATGGCGCCCTCGCGCTGGAAACGGTTTTCGTTCTCATCGACGCTGTAGGAAACGTCGGTGGCGATCACGAGCGAGATATCGACTTCATTGGGATCGCTGGCGGGGGCCGCCGCGATCGGAAGGGCGGCCAATCCCAAAAGGAAGGCCGACAGGCTTAAGACCCGGTACTTTGCGCTTTTCATCCGTTTTCGTCCGGTCTGCCGAGCGCCCGCCTCGGAACCAACGATAACCTCGTTTCGAGAGGGGCGGCAACGCCATCGGCGCCATTGTGGGCGCTCCGCCTTCCCCTTAAACTCGAGCCGATGCGCGAGCCTACGCGCCGCCGGATAGACGCCCGAGGAGGAACACCATGGAATCCAAGAACGAAACCAACCATCAGGACGGCCCGAGCCGGCGCAGCGTCCTTTCCGGAATCACGGTCGCCGCGGCGGCTACGGCGATGTCGGTGGGGCCCAGCGCGGTGAACGCGCAGCTGCCGAAATTCGCACCGGTGACCTACTGGAACAAAGAATATGTCGTCATGAAGGGCGACGTGAAGCTCCAGCTCTATCGCCGCCGCCTTACCGCCCCCGCCGCGGGCCAGGCTCCGCTGCCGGTGGTCTTCCTGATCCACGGCTCCTCGATGGGCGCGCTGCCGGCCTGGGATCTGCAAGTACCCAAACATCCCGACGCCGGCGAATATTCGATGATGAACGTGATGGCCCGCTACGGCTACGACGTGTGGGCGATCGACTTCGAAGGTTACGGCGCCTCCTCGCGCACCAAGGGCTGGTCGGACATCAAGAGCGGCGTCGCCGACATCGAAACCGCCGTTCCGCTGATCGCGCGCGAAACCGGTCAGCAGAAATTCCACTTCATCGGCTCGTCTTCGGGCGCGCTCCGCGTGGCGGCCTTCGGCATCAAGAATCCGAATCGTGTCGACCGGGCGGTTCTCGGCGCTATGACCTATACCGGCAAGGGTTCTCCGACCTTGGAAGACCGCGCCAAGGATCTCGCCTTCTTTCAGGCGAACAACACGCGCCCGCGCCCGCGCTCGATGCTGGCCTCGATCTTCACGCGCGACAAGCCGGGCACGGGCGATCCGCGTGTCGCCGAGGCGTTGGCCGACATGGAATTGAAATATGGCGATAGCGTTCCGACCGGAACCTATCTCGACATGACGTCCAAGCTGCCGCTGTTCGAAGCCAAGGATTTGAAGTGCGCTGTGCTGGTGATCCGCGGCGAATTCGACGGCATCGCCACCGAGGCGGACCTTCTGGACATGTACAGCCAATTGCCGAATCCGGATCGTCAGTTCGTCACCCTGTCCCAGACGGCGCATAATCTCGGCCTGTCCTGGAACCGCCACACCTTTTGGCATGCGGTGAACGCGTTCCTCTCGATGCCGAAGCCGATCGTCTCGGTCTAAGAGATCATTTTTACGGGAACGGCCTCATCTTGGGATGGGGCCGTTCTTTTTTGCGGTATTGCCATGCTGGGCTGGGCTGGCTGGCGCAGCCAGGGCAGCATAGAATGGCCCCAGCATCTGACAGGGTCCCATCGGGAACCCACCACGAAGGAGGGATTGCATGCGTCCGGAAACCGAGATCGAAACCACCAGCCAGGATAATCAAAGCCCGGATCGCCGCGCCGTGCTGGCGGGAATTGGCGTCGCCGCGGCAGCCGCCGCCGTGACGACATCCGCCTCCGCCGCCCCGGCCGCCGCCACGACCTATTGGAACCAGCGCTATACCGCGATGAAGGGCAATGTGAAGTTGCAACTCTATCGCCGCCGGCTGAAGGCGCCGGTCGCGGGCGAGGCGCCGCTTCCGGTTCTCATCATGGTGCATGGCTCGTCGTTTTCCGCCATGCCGACCTTCGACCTCACGGTTCCGGGCGCCGGCGAATATTCGATGTTCAACGTCTTCTCGCGCTACGGCTATGACGTGTGGGCCATCGACTTCGAAGGCTATGGCCGCTCGAGCGTCACGCCTGGCTGGTCCGACATCAAGGCCGGCGTCGCCGACCTGACCGCGATGGCGGCGGTCGTCGAGAAGGAAACCGGCGTCAGGCAGTACCACATGGTCGGCGAATCTTCGGGCGCGCTGCGCTGCGCGGCTTTTGCCGCGGAGCATCCCGACCGCGTCGGGCGCCTCGTCTTCAGCGCCTATACCTATACCGGCAAGGACTCGCCGACATTGACGGAACGCGCCAAGAACCTCGCTTTCTTCAAGGCGAACAATCGCCGCCCGCGGCCGCCGGAGATGCTCGAATCGGTGTTCACCCGCGACAAGGCCGGCACTTCGGATCCGCGCACCCCGGCGGCGCTTATCGCGGCGGAAATGCCGTTCGGCGACAGCGTCCCGACCGGGACCTATCTCGACATGACCTCGAAGCTGCCGATCATCGAGGCGAATTTGGTGAAGGCTCCGGTCCTGGTCGTTCGCGGGACGCATGACGGCATCGCGACGGAAGCGGACTTGCTCGATTTCTACAGCAAGCTGCCCAATCCCGATCGCCAGTTCGTCACGTTGCCCGGTGCCGCCCATTCGCTGGTGCTCGGCGCCAACCGGCAGCTTTTCTGGCACGCGACGCACTCGTTCCTGTCCATGCCGAAGCCGGAAGTCACCGTCTAAGATTCATTGGTTTTACGAGACGGTCTCGTCCTAACGGACGGGGCCGTTTCTTTTAGGGCGCGCCGCTGGTGAGCGAATCGAGCTCTCGCGTCGGTATCAGCAGGCACATCGCGCCGGCGCACAAGGCGAAGACGAGCATCTCCCAAAAGGCGAGATGCAGCGCGCCGTCGAGCATCGCCTGCAAGCCCGGCTCCGAACCGCCGCCCGCGATGGTGCCGATGCTCGCCAGAAGCGCGCGCACATGCTCGGGCGTCGCCGCGGCTAGCCCGCTTCCCGCCGCCGCATAATAGACGATGCCGAAATTGAGCATCGCGCCGAGCGCCGCGACGCCCACCGTATTGCCGAGCGTGCGCGCGAAGATCAGCGAGGCGGTGGCGCTGCCGCGCTTGGACCATGCGATGCTGCCCTGGATCATCACGACCGAAGTGATGTTGAGCAGCCCCATGCCGAATCCCATTAGCGCGGGGCCGATGCCGGCCAGCACGATGTTCTCGCCGGGTGTCAAGAACAGCAGGAACACCGCGCCGACCGGAATGAGAAGCCCGCCGAAACGCGTCGCCACGCGCATCGGAACATGACGCAGGATCTTTCCCGATACGGCGGAGGCCATCGGCCACGACACCATCATCACCGCGACAGGAAGACCGGCGAGAATCGCCGAATAGCCGAGCACGCCTTGAAAATAGAGTGGCAGATACGAGCCGATGCCCGACAGCGCCATCATGCCGAAGAACAGGGAGATATTGCAGGTCGCGACCAACCGGCTGCCCCAGAGATCGAGCGCGATCATCGGCTCGTCGGCGTACCGCTCGACGAGGACGAAAACTACGCTTGCGGCAAGCCCCGCCGCGACGAGCCAGAGAATCTGCGCATTCGTAAGGGTCGCGCTTTGCGTCAGCGCGATCAGGAACGCGCCTATCGCCGCCGAGAAAAGCGCGGCGCCGAGATAGTCGATGCTGTGCTTCTTATGCGCGATGTCCTCGTGCATGAAGACGACGAACCCTGCGATGGTGACGATCCCGATCGGGATGTTGATCCAGAAAATCCACGACCAGGAAGAATATTCGACGATCAGCCCGCCAACGAGCGGGCCGACGATCGCGGCCGCTGCCCACACGCTCGACAGCACGCCCTGGATGCGCAAGCGTTCGCGCGGAGAATACATGTCGCCCGCGATGGTCACGGCGATGGACTGCATGGCGCCCGCGCCGACGCCTTGCAGCAGGCGGAAGACAATCATCGATTCCATAGACCAGGAGAAGCCGCACAGCGTCGAGCCGATGAGGAACACCACCGTGCCGCCGATGATGATGGGCTTGCGGCCATAGATGTCGGAGAGCTTGCCGAAGATCACCGTCGTGGCGGTCTGGGTCAGCAAATATCCCGAAAACACCCAGGAATAGAACGCGAAGCCGCCCAGTTGGGCCACGATCTGTGGCATCGCGGTCGCGACAATCGTCGCTTCGATCGCCGACATGAACAGCGACAGCGTGATGCACAGGAGCACGAGCGAACGGCGCGGCGTTACGACGGCCGGACACGGCGAAGCGGACATGGGATTTCCGAACTGGACGGAATGCGAATGGCGAAGTCGGCTAGCCTATAGCACCCGCCATTCTTCAATTACAGCAGGCGGAATTCGACCTCGGCCTCGATCTTCGAGGACACGGCCTTGGCGCCTTCGCGCGCCGGCGTGTAGCGCCAATTGGCTTTGATCCAATTCATGGCGGCCTCGTCGAGCCGCCGGTAGTCGCTCGAATCCACGATGGTGGCGCCGGCCACGATGCCCTGTTCGTTGATGGTGAGCATCAGATGCGTCGTGCCGCGTTCGCCGAGCCGCCGCGAGACCGGCGGATAGTCCGGAATGGTGTGGGTCTCGGCAATCGAGAGCGGCGGTACGAAAGCGGGCTCCGGCGGCGGCGCCGGCGGTGCCTGCACGAGCTGCGGCGGCGGCGATGGCGGGGCCGGCAGCGTGATGGCGCGCGGCTGCGGCGGGATATAATCGAGCGTCACGACCGGCACGATGACGTTCTCGACGCGCGGGGTTTCGATGACGGGCATAATGGGCGGCGGCAGTTCCTCGAGTTTGGGAATGTCCGCGACATTAACCACGATGAGGTCGCTCACGGGCTTGGGGACGTCGATGACGCCCAAACTCGTCAGCAAGCCGTAGACCACGGCAGCGTGCAAAGAAGCGACGAACGCGACGCCACCAATTCTTTGTTCGCGCGTTTTGACGGTCGCGGACGGGTGCAAGCGCAAGGTGCCCGGGCTGGACGAGAAGTCGTGCAACACTGCCTCCAACAATTTCCCGCTTTACCGACGTGCCGGGTTGTGACGCCTCCGGCCCATGTAAGCCCATTGTCCTAATATAGGAAGCAATCGGCTGTGGCGCAAATATGTTCGTTACTAAGGCTTTGGTGTAGCTGTTCGATTTGGTGCGCCGCCGCATTTCGCTTCGGAGCTTTTCCTGGGCTATAGGGAGAGATGGCCCGAGGCTCCGAGCAATATACCAAGGAATTATACCGCCAGGCGGACAGACGCGCGCCCTCCAAGGCGCTGTCGCCTTTACGCGCCCTGATGCCGTTCTTGGCGCCGTATCGCGGCATGATCGTCGCGGCCGGGTTCGCTCTGGTGGCTGCTGCTGCCGCCGCGCTCGTGCTTCCGGCGGCGGTGCGGGGCGTCATCGATCACGGCTTCTCGGCCGAGGACGCGGCCAATATCGGGCGCTATTTCCTCGCTCTCATCGCGGTTGCCGGATTCATGGGCGTGGCCTCGGCGACGCGGTTCTATCTGGTCTCGTGGATCGGCGAGCGAGTCGTCGCCGATGTGCGCACCAAAGTGTTCAGCCATGTGCTGTCGCTGAGCCCGAGCTTCTTCGAAACGGTACGCATCGGCGAAGTGCTGTCGCGTCTCACCGCCGACACCACTTTGGTGCAGACGGTGGTCGGATCGTCGGCTTCGGTTGCGCTGCGCAATCTTGTTCTGGCGATGGGCAGCTTCGTGCTGATGGTGGTGACGAGTCCCAAGCTGGCGGCGCTTTGCCTCGTGGGCGTGCCGCTGACGGTGGCGCCGATCATCCTGTTCGGGCGGCGCGTACGGCGCCTGTCGCGCACATCCCAGGATCGCGTCGCCGACATGTCCGCCTATGCGGGCGAAGCGCTGAACGCGGTCCTGACGGTGCAGGCGTTCACGCATGAGAATCTGGACCGCGAGAAATTCCAGCGTTCGGCGGAAGGCTCGTTCGCCGCCGCGATTCAGCGCAACCGGATGCGCGCCGCGCTTACCGCTTTCATTATTTCTTTTGTCGGCTTCGGCATCGTCGTCGTGCTGTGGATCGGCGCCTCCGACGTGCTCGCCGGGCGCATGACCGGCGGCGAGCTCAGCCAATTCATCCTCTATGCGGTGTTCCTGGCGAGCGGCATGGGCGCGATCTCGGAGACCTGGGGCGATGTGCAGCGCGCGTCCGGCGCGACCGAAAGGCTGATGGAAATTCTGTCCACCGAGCCGACTGTGAAAGCGCCGGACAATCCGGTGCCCTTGCCGCGGCCGGCCAAAGGCGCGATCCGTTTCGACAATGTCGGCTTTCGTTATCCCTCGCGCCCCGAACATCGCGCGCTTGCCGACGTCAGCTTCGCGATTGCGCCCGGAGAGGCCGTCGCGCTGGTCGGCCCGTCGGGCGCCGGCAAATCCACCGTGTTCCATTTGCTGCTGCGGTTCTTCGATCCGCAAGAGGGCCGCATCCTGTTCGACGGCATCGACATCGCGAGCGCCGACCCACGCGATGTCCGCCGCAACATCGCGCTGGTGGCGCAGGACCCGGTGATCTTCGCCGGCACCATCGAAGAGAACATCCGTTACGGACGCCCCGAGGCGAGTGCCGAGGACGTGCGCGCGGCGGCGATGGCGGCGGCGGCCGACGAATTCATCCGCCGCTTGCCGGAAGGGTACGAGTCGCTGCTGGGCGAGCGCGGAGTGACGCTCTCCGGCGGCCAGCGCCAGCGCCTCGCCATTGCGCGCGCCATCCTGCGCGATGCGCCGCTGCTGCTGCTCGACGAAGCGACCAGCGCGCTCGATGCCGAGAACGAGCGGCTGGTGCAGCAAGGGCTCGCCAATCTGATGAGCGGGCGCACCACCATCGTCATCGCCCACCGTCTCGCCACCATCCAGCGCCTGAAGCGCATCGTGGTGATGGATCAGGGCGTCATCATCGGGGAGGGGAGCCACGCCGAGCTCGTCGCCCGTGGCGGGCTTTATGCGCGGCTGGCCTCTTTGCAGTTTGATGAAGCGAAAGCGCTGGCGAGCTAATTCAAACGCTCATGTCATGGCCCGACGTGATCGGGCCATCCATCCGGCGCATGTCCATGCGCCGATTGGATTTTACGTTCGCCTGGATGGCCCGCTGTTGCGGGCCATGAAAGTTGGGGAATGCGGATATATGCTTTCGCTGTTTTGCTGACGGCGGGACAGCGATGAGAGCCTGGCAATTGTCCGTTTCGGTGGGAAGCGCCGCGCTCGCGGTTCTCGCCGCATCCGTGCCGGCGGCGGCGGAATTTCCCGAAACCACCGGCAGCTTCACCCGCAATGTCGGAAAGATCGGCGGCTTCATCCCAATTGCTCCCCAGAACTCCCACAGAACTGGATTCCCTTCCCCTCGCATTGCCGTCGCAATGCTCGGCCGGGAATGACAGCGAGGACTAGTTTTTCTTGCCGCGCAGCAAATCGAGCAACGGTTTGTGCAAGGAATCGTTGGCCGCCAGGATATCGCCGGTGTCCAGCATGCGGTCGCGCCCGTCCATGTCGGACACCATGCCATGCGCCTCGCGCACCAAGAGGATTCCCGCCGCGATATCCCAGGGCTTGAGATCGCGTTCCCAGAAGGCGTCGAAGCGCCCCGCCGCCACCCAGGCGAGATCGAGCGCGGCCGAACCGAAACGGCGCATCCCGGCGGTTGCGGCGCAGATCGCATCCAATTCCTTGAGGAATTCGTCGCGGCCGTCCTTGCCCATGAAGGGCGCGCCCGACGCGACCAGAATCTCGGCAAGATTTGTCCGCGCCGCCACTTTGAGACGACGCTCGTTGTGATAGGCGCCCTGGCCTTTTTCGGCGACGAACAGATCGTCGGTCACCGGATTGAACACCAGCGCCGAGACGATCTGGCCGTCGCGTTCGAGCGCGATCGAGATCGCAAAATGCGGAACGCCGTGGAGGAAATTTGTGGTGCCGTCGATAGGATCGATGATGAAACGATGCGACTTGTCGGGGCCCGCGATGGCGCCCCCTTCTTCGACCAGAAATCTATAGCCGGGCCGCGCTTTGGTCAGCTCCTCGATCAAGACGCGCTCGGTGCGTTGATCGGCATTGGAGACGAAATCGGCGGGGCCCTTCTTGGAGATCTGAAGGTTCTCCAACTCGCCGAAATCGCGGATCAGCGCGCGCCCAGCTTTGCGGGCTGCGGCCACCATCACATTCAATGCCGGGGAGAGGTAACGCAACGCTCTATTCCGCGCGCTTGATGTAGGAGCCATCGTCGGTGTTGACGATGACTTTGGTACCGGTCTCGATGAAGGGCGGCACCTGCGTGCGCACGCCGTTCTCCAGGATCGCGGTCTTGTAGGACGAAGCGGCGGTCTGGCCCTTGGTCACGGGATCGGCCTCGACGATTTGCAGCACCACCGTTTGGGGAAGAGAAATGCCGATGGGCCGGCCCTCATGCAATTGCATGATCACCTTCATGCCGTCCTGCAGGAATTTGACGCGGTCCTCGCCGACGAAATCGGCTTCCAGCTCGATCTGGTCGTAGGACTGATTGTCCATGAAGGTCAGCATGTCGGCATTGGCGAAGAGATATTGGAAATCGCGCTTTTCGAGCTGCACTTCGTCGACCGCTTCGGAGGCGCGGAAGCGCTCGTTCAGCTTGCCGCCGGTCATGACGTTTTTGAGCTCGCATTGATTATAGGTGCCGCCCTTGCCGGGCTTCACCGATTGCGTCTTCACGACCGACCAGAGCTGGTTGTTTAGCTCGATGACCATGCCGGGACGAACTTCGTTTCCTGCAACTTTACCCATGGACCCGCGACGTTTTGAAAGAGCGCGCGGGTAATAGCAGGCGGCGCGCTACGTGGCAAAGAGCGTATTGAACGCCTTTACCGCGGCGGCGGGGCCGTTCTCGTAATCCCACACACCGGAAGCGACGGCGAGGAAATCGGCGCCCGTTTCGATCAAAGGCTGGCAATTGGCGACCGTGATGCCGCCGATGGCGACGCAAGGCACCACCATGGTCTCGGCCCACCATGCGATAAGCTCGGGCTCGGCGTGGAATTTGGGTTCCTTCGTCGCGGTCGGAAAGAAGGTGCCGAAGGCGACGTAATCGGCGCCCGCCTCAGACGCCTCAATCGCAAGATGACGGGAATCGTGACAGGTGACACCGACGATGCGCTCGCGCCCCATCGTCGCGCGCGCATCGGCGTAGGACGCGTCCTCCTGGCCGACATGAACGCCGTCGCATTTGAGACGCGCGGCAAGGTCGGGCCGGTCGTTGAGGATGAAGGCGGTGCCCGCCTTCTGCGCGATGGGCATCAGCACTTCGGCGGCGCGACAGATCTCGTCGTCGGAGACGTCCTTCAGCCGCAATTGCAACGACGCGACGTCGCCACCCGACAGCGCGCGCTTCAACTGCTCGGCGAAGGATTTCGGTTCAAGCCGTGGCGGCGTGATCAGATAGAGGCGGCAGCGCGATTTGTTCACGCCGCTTTCTCGACCCGCTCCAAATCCTGCTTCCACTGGCCTTGCGACGCCAGACCGTTCATCCGCGCGCGATGGGCAAAGGCGCGTTGCGCGGCCGCCGCGTTCTCAGCTTTTCCAGACCACATTTTCTGCGGCAGATGCTGCAGCGCGCGGCCATAGGAGAACGTCACCGGCCAGGGCAGCGGCCCGAGCTTGTTGATCAAATCGAGATGCTCGGTGGCTTCCTCGTCCGCTTGCCCGCCCGACAGGAAGGCGATGCCGGCGACAGCGCCCGGCACGCAATTCTTCAGGCACGTCACCGTCTTCTCGGCGACTTCCTCAGGGCTCGCGCGCTTGGCGTTCTTCTTGCCGGAGATCACCATGTTGGGCTTCAGTACGATGCCTTCCAGCATCACGCGCTGATAGAACAGTTCCTGGAACTGCGTCTTCAGCACCCATTCGGTGACGTGGGCGCAGGTGTCGATGTCGTGCGCGCCGTCCATCAGCACTTCGGGCTCGACGATGGGAACGATGTCGTTCTCCTGGCAGATGGCGGCGTAACGCGCCAGCGCATGGGCGTTGGTATGGATCGCGGTGTGGCTCGGAATCGGTGGCGTACCCGCCGCGATGTCGATCACCGCGCGCCATTTGGCAAACCGCGCGCCGAGCTTGCGATATTCGACGAGGCGCTCGCCCAAACCGTCGAGCCCTTCGGTGATCGTCTCGTTCGGACAACCGAACAGCGGCTTGACGCCCTTGTCGACCTTGATGCCGGGAAGCGAGCCCGCATCGGCGATGATCTTGGCCAGCGGCGTGTCGTCCTTCGCCTTCTGGCGGATCGTCTCGTCGAACAGGATGACGCCGGAGATGTTGTTCTTCATCGCCTCGTTGCTGCGGAACAGCATCTCGCGATAGTCGCGGCGATTATCCTCGGTCGATTCCACGCCGATGGCGTCGAAGCGCTTCTTGATCGTGCCGGAGCTTTCGTCGGCGGCGAGAATGCCCTTGCCCTTCGCCACCATCGCATTCGCGATCCTGACCAGCTCGTCCCTGTTCATTTCCCAAGTCCCCTATTTCGTTTTCGTCATCAGCGCCGCCACCCCCGGCAGCGTCTGGCCTTCCAGCCATTCCAGGAAGGCCCCGCCAGCCGTCGAGACGTAGGTGAAGTCGTCCACCACGCCCGCATGGGCCAATGCTGCCACCGTATCGCCGCCGCCCGCAACGGACAGAAGGCCGCTTTCACGGGTTCGTTCCGCCACCGCCTTGGCCGCGGCCACCGTGCCCCGGTCGAAAGGCGGGGTTTCGAAGGCGCCGAAAGGCCCGTTCCAGACCAGCGTTTTCACCGATTTCAGCCGGCGCCCGAAGGCCTGGATGCTGCGCGGGCCGACATCCAGGATCATCTCATAGGGCGTGACGTCGTTGACCGCCGAAAGCCGGCTCTTGGCGCCCGCCGCGAACTCCGTGGCGACGACGACATCCATCGGCAGCATCAGGGAGACGTTGCGGGCGCGGGCCTTCTCGACGATGCGCCGGGCGGTGTCGAACTGGTCGCGCTCGACCAGCGATTTGCCGACCGCGTGGCCTTCGGCGCCGAGGAACGTGTTCGCCATGGCGCCGGCGATGACGAGCACATCGACCTTGGCGAGAAGGTTTTCAACCAGCGCGATCTTGGTCGAAATCTTGGCTCCGCCCACCACCGCCATCACCGGGCGCTGGGGATTTTCCAGCGCGGCCGACAGATGTTCGAGCTCGGCCTGCATCGAACGCCCGGCCGCGGAAGGAAGCAGATGCGCGAGCCCTTCCGTCGAAACATGCGCGCGGTGCGCGGTCGAGAACGCATCGTTGACATAGATCTCGCCATGCGCCGCCAGCGCCTTGGCAAAGAGTGGATCGTTCTTTTCCTCGCCCGGATAGAAGCGCGTGTTCTCGAGGACCAGCACATCGCCGTCTTTCAATGCGGCGATGGCGGTCTCGGCGGCGGGTCCGAGGCAATCGTCGGCGAAGGCGGCGTCGCGCCCCAATGCTTGCGACAATGCGGGTATGACCGGCTTCAACGACATCGACGGGACGATCTTGCCGCCCGGCCGGTCGAAATGGGAGAGCACGATGACGCGCGCGCCCTTTTCGGCAAGCTCGCGGATCGTCGGGGCCTGGCGCTCGATGCGCGTGGTTTCGGTGACCTGGCCGTTGCGCATCGGCACGTTCAAATCCGTGCGCACCAGCACACGCCGGCCCTTGACGTCGAGATCGTCGATTGTGCGGTAGGCGCTCAAGCTCAGATCAGCTTCGCCATCGCGACGGCGGTGTCGCTCATGCGGGTCGAGAAGCCCCATTCATTGTCGTACCAGGACAGCACGCGCACGAAGGTGCCGCCCATCACCTTGGTCTGGTCGAGCGCGAAGCTCGACGAGGCCGGATTGTGATTGAAGTCGATCGAGACGAGGGGCGCATCGACGATGTCGAGCACGCCCTTCAATTCCTGTGAGGCGGCGCGCTTCATCGCTTCGTTGATTTCCTCGACCGAGGTGGCGCGCTTGGCGACGATTTTGAAATCGATCACCGAGACGTTAGGCGTCGGCACGCGGATGGCGGTGCCGTCGAGCCTGCCTTTCAGTTCCGGCAGCACGAGGCCGACCGCTTTCGCCGCGCCGGTCGATGTCGGGATCATCGAAACGGCGGCGGCGCGTCCGCGATACAAATCCTTATGCATCTGGTCGAGCGAAGGCTGATCGTTGGTGTAGGAATGCACCGTCGTCATGAATCCCTGCTGGATGCCGACCGTGTCGTTCAGCACCTTGGCGACGGGCGCCAGGCAATTTGTCGTGCAAGAGGCGTTCGACACGATGATGTGCTCGCGCGTCAGCTTCTGGTGATTGACGCCATAGACGACGGTGAGATCGACATTGTCGGCGGGCGCCGAAATCAGCACGCGCTTGGCCCCGGCCGTCAGATGCGCCGACGCTTTCTCTTTCGACGTGAAGATGCCGGTGCATTCGAAAGCGATGTCGACGTTCAGCTCCTTGTGCGGCAGCTCGGCGGGATTCTTGATCGCCGTCACCTTGATCGAATGACCGTTCACGATCATGCGGTCGCCCTCGGCCTTCACCTCGCCGGGGAAACGGCCATGCACGGAGTCGAAGCGCAACAGATGCGCGTTGGTCTCGACGGGGCCGAGATCGTTCACGCCGACGACCACGATGTCTTTGCGCCCCGACTCGATGATCGAGCGTAAGACCAACCGCCCGATGCGGCCGAATCCATTGATCGCGACACGAACTGCCATGTCCTACCCCTTGTTTTTTAACGCAGCGAGCGCGGCTGCCGCCGCGTCCTCCGCCGTGATGTGAAAGTGCTTGTACAAATCCTTATAGGGCGCGCTGGCGCCGAAGCCCTTCATGCCGACGAAGATTCCGTCCGCGCCGATATAGCGTTCCCAGCCGAAACCGATGGCCGCTTCGATGGCGACTTTCAGCGTGCCCTTGCCGAGCACTTCTTCGCGATAGGCCGCCGGCTGTTGCTCGAACAATTCCCAGCACGGCATCGATACGATTCGCGCCCCGATTCCTTGCGCCTGGACCAGCTCGCGCGCTTTGACCGCGATCTCGATCTCGGAGCCGGTGGCGAGGAATGTCACCTGCGCTTGGCCCTCGGCCTCGCGCAAGACATAAGCGCCGCGGGCCGAAAGATTGTCGTCGCTGTGTTCGTCGCGCACTGTGGCGACGTTCTGGCGCGACAGCGCCAGCACGGAGGGGCGGGACTTCGCGTTCAGCGCGATCTCCCAGCACTCCGCCGTTTCCACCGGATCGGCGGGGCGGAACACGAAAAGATTCGGGATCGTCCGCAACGAAGCCACATGCTCGACCGGCTGATGCGTCGGGCCGTCTTCGCCGACGCCGATGGAATCATGCGTCATCACGAAGATCACGCGCTGGCCCATCAGCGCGGCAAGCCGGATCGAGGGGCGACAATAATCGGTGAACACCATGAAGGTGCCGCCATAAGGAATGACACCGCCATGCAGCGCCATGCCGTTCATGGCGGCGGCCATGCCGTGCTCGCGGATTCCGTAACGGACATAGCGCCCGGTGCTGTCGCCCGGAACGATGTCGGCGGTCGCCTTCGTCTTGGTGAAATTGGAAGGCGTCAAATCCGCCGAACCGCCGATGGTCGTTGTCACGATTGTATTGATGATCTCGAGCGCTGCTTCCGATGCTTTGCGCGTGGCGATGGAAGGCTTTTCCGCCGCCATCTTGGCTTTGAAGGCGTGCAGCGCCGGCGCCAGCTCGGCGGGAATGTCGCCCGATTGTGCCGCGGTGAAAGCGTTGCGCTTGTCGCTTGAAGCGAGCCGTGCGGCCCATTCTTTGCGCGCAGAGCCGCCGCGCGCGCCGGCCGCGAACCATGCGTCGCGCAAACCATCGGGAATCACGAAGGGCGCGTCGGGCCATTCGAGTCCGGTGCGGGCGCCGGCGATTTCTTCCGCGCCCGGCGCGTCGCTATGCGCCTTTTGCGTGCCCTGACGTGTGGGCAGGCCGAAGCCGATGATCGTGCGGCAGGCGAGCAGCACGGGTCTATCGCTCGTTTGCGCCCATTCCAGCGCCTCGGCGATTGCGCTCGAATCCATCCCGTCGAGCGCCCGCGTCGCCCAGCCCGCGGCCTTGAAACGCTCCAGCGTATTGGTCGAATCGCTGAGCGAGAGCGCGCCGTCGATGGTGATGGCATTGTCGTCGAACAGGACGATGAGATTGGAGAGCTTCAGATGTCCGGCCAGCGAGATCGCCTCGTGGCTGATGCCTTCCATCAGATCGCCGTCGCTGGCGAGGACATAGGTCTTGTGATCGACCAGATCATTGCCGAAGCGCGCGCCCAGATGCCGTTCGGCGATTGCCATGCCGACCGCATTGGCGAGACCCTGGCCGAGCGGCCCGGTGGTTGTCTCGATGCCGGGCGCATGGCCATATTCCGGGTGGCCGGCGCAAGGCGATCCCAATTTGCGGAAATTCTTGATGTCGTCGATCGAGATGCCCGGATAGCCGGTCAAATAGAGCAGCGCATAGAGCAGCATCGAGCCATGGCCGGCCGACAGCACGAAGCGGTCGCGGTCGGGCCAATTGGGCTCGCTGGCGTCGAATTTCAGGAAGCGGGTGAAGAGGACCGTCGCAACGTCCGCCATGCCCATCGGCATGCCCGGATGGCCGGATTTGGCCGCTTCCACCGCATCCATGGAAAGGGCCCGGATGGCGTTCGCCATCGTCCGCGCGCTCGGTCCGGCGGCTTGGCCCGGCGGCGTCGATGCGGGAGCGGAAGGCCTAGCCGGCGAAGCGGCACTGGTCATGGCATTTGCCCTTTCCGCGTGGCCTTAGGGCACGCTTGTCCGATGCGTCAAGGGGCCGGATTGGCGCGGGAGCACTTGTCCCATGCTTATCGCGTTGACCCCTGTTTCGCCTTGCGCCTATGGTGCTGCGGCAAGCTGAAGCGGAGCGAGGGTGAACAGGCTCGATTCGGCCCTGAAGCGGTTCTCCACCGCGCTCGATTCGCTCGAGACGGTGGTGGTGAACAGGCTCGCCTCCGCCCATGAGGCGAAGAATTCGCGCGCCGAGCTTGAGATTCTCAAAGCCGACCGCGAAAGGCTGATCGCCCGGATCGCGGCGCTGGAAGAAGATTCACGCATGTTGGCCGGATTGACCGAGGGGGTGGAAGACCGCCTCGACTCGGCCATCGCCGAAATCCGCGACGTTCTGGGACGCAATTAGCGTTTCGCCAGAGAGGAGGGCCGCCAATGCCATTGGTAAACGTATTGGTGAACGGACGGGCCTATACGGTCGCCTGTGACGATGGCGAGGAAGAACATCTTCGCGAGCTCGGCGCCTTTCTCGACAAGCGCGTGCGCGAACTGACCGCCTCGGTCGGCCAAGTCGGCGATTCGCGGCTGATCCTGATGGCGGGGCTCCTCGTCGCCGACGAATTGTCCGAAGCGTTGGCGCATCTGGAAGAGCGCGATAGGGAGATCGCCACGCTCAAAAACTTAAGCGCGGCGGCCGCCGACACGCTGCAGGAGAGCGAAAATCGCATCGCCGAGGCGCTGGAGAGCGCCGCCTCGCGCATCGAGGCCATTGCCGCGAGCGTCGGGGCTCCCTAAGTTCATTAAGGGCGGGTACTACTCCGCGCGTCAGGAAAGCGATACCCAGGGGCCTTAATGGTACTCATCGGGAGCTGTCCCTGGCCGGGGCCGTGGTCCCGGACATATGGCGCCCACCTGCAACTGCAGGCCCGTGAGGATCCATGTTCCAACGGCGATAGTGGTCCCGCCCACCTCTATCCATATCGGTGTTTTTTCCATGGACATTGCCGCGTTGAAGCAAGCCTTGAGGGCGGACGCGCTTGTGCGCCGCGCCGCGCTGCGAGCCGCCCACCCTACGGCCGCGCGCGACATGGCGGAGAACTTCCTCGATTCGATTCCGCTTAAAAAGAGCGCCGCCGTGTCCGCCTATATCGCCATCGGCGATGAGCCCGACGCGAGGCCGCTGATGAAGGCGTTGCGCGAACATGGCTGTCCCATCCTGCTGCCGCGCGTGGTGGCGAAGGAAAAGCCGCTCGCCTTTCACCGCTATGAGTCAGGCGCGCAATTGGTGCCGGGCCCGTTCGGCCTGTCGCAACCGGACAGGGAATGGCCGCAAGCCGATCCCGACGTGCTGATCGTGCCGCTGCTTGCCTTCGACGCCGACGGCAACCGTCTCGGCTACGGCGGCGGCTTCTACGACCGCACATTGAAGGGCTTGCGCGCGCGCAAGAAGGTGCTGGCTGTCGGGTTCGCGCTTTCCAAGCTCGAACGCGATGAGGTGCCGCATCATGAGGGCGACGAGAAGCTCGACTGGATCGTGACCGAAAAAATCGCGCGGAAGTTTTGATGATGGGCCGGATTGGTTCATTCAACCCCAAATTGTCATGGCCCGACTTGATCGGGCCATCCAGGCGGCGCATGTCCATGCGGCGATTGAGTCCGTCTTCGCCTGGATGGCCCGCTGTTGCGGGCCATGATAGCTAGTCTTGAGGGGCTATCCTGTGCTCCAGCTCACAGAAAAGCGTTTTGTCGATTACTTCCGTGAGCAGGGAGAGACCGGCATGGGTTACTGGATCGTCACCGTCTGCCTGAAAGATGGTCGCGAATTTCCCCAAACAGTCGTTACTGGAGGGTGGGTGAGTTCGGTCCGAGGCTATGAAAATATTCCGTTCAGCGAGCCCGATATCGACTATTTCAAAGTCACGCACGAAAAGCGGCCTGGAAAAATTCTTAGAAATAAGCTTTGACGGATTATCCATGCGTCTTCTCTTCATCGGCGATGTGATCGGCAGGGCAGGGCGCGACGTGCTCGCCGCCGAGCTGAAGGGCCTGCGCGACAAGCTCGGGCTCGATTTCGTCGTCGCCAATGGCGAGAACGCGGCCGGCGGCTTCGGCCTGACGCGCGCCGTTGCCAACGATCTGTTCTCGACCGGCGTCGATGTGTTGACCACCGGCAATCATTGGCTCGATCAGAAGGAGATTCTTTCCTTCATCGACGAGGAAGACCGCATCCTGCGGCCGCTGAATTGCCCGAAGGGGACGCCCGGGCGCGGCGCCAATCTCTACGGCATCAAGGGCGGCGGGCGCGTGCTGGTGCTGGCCCCGATGGGGCGCGTTTTCATGGACGCGATGGACGATCCCTTCGCCGCTGTCGAAGCCGAGCTTGCCGCCTGTCCGTTGCGCGAAGGCGCCGATGCGATCCTCGTCGACATCCATGCCGAGGCGACGTCGGAGAAAATGGGCATGGGCCATTTCTGCGATGGACGCGCCAGCGTCGTCGTCGGCTCGCACAGCCATGTGCCGACGGCGGACGCGCAAATCTTGCCGGGCGGCACCGCCTATCAGACCGATGCCGGGGCTTGCGCCGATTATGATTCCGTCATCGGCATGGACAAATTCGAGCCTTTGCAGCGCTTCACCAAGAAGATTCCGACGGGGCGCATGACGCCGGCGTTAGGCCCGGCGACTCTGTGCGCGGTGTTCATCGAGACCGATGTGAAAACGGGATTGGCGAAACGTTGCGAGCCGGTGCGCGTCGGCGGTAGGCTGATCGCGACCGTGCCCACGGTTTAGGTTTCATTCCCGTGCCGTAGTTCGAATGCCGCGCTGGTTCAGGGGCGTTACCACGATCTCGCCCATTATCGCGCCCGCGCGCCCTATGGCGCCCATGCCAACCCGACGGAGGAGCATTTCCTGCCCCTTTTCGTGGCCTTGGGGGCGGGCGGCGAGGGGGCCAAAGCCCGCCGCCTCCACAGCAGCGCCTGTTTCGGCAGCCAGCGGATGGACGCCTATGCCTTTGGCTGACGGCCCTTGAACCGGCCCTGAAGCTTCGGCTATCTGACCCGTCCTTTACACGCGGAAAACCTGCCATGGCTGGCCATTCCCAGTTCAAGAACATCATGTTTCGGAAGAACAAGCAGGACGCCCAGCGGTCCAAGCTGTTCTCCAAGCTGTCGCGCGAAATCACGGTGGCGGCCAAGCAGGGCATGCCAGATCCGGTGCACAATCCGCGGCTGCGCGCCGCCATCATCGCCGCCAAGCAGCAGAGCATGTCCAAGGACGTGATCGACCGCGCCATCAAGAAGAGCCAGGGCGGCGATGCCGCCGATTATGTCGAGATGCGCTATGAAGGCTTCGGCCCCGGCGGTGTCGCCATCATCGTCGAAGCGCTGACCGACAATCGCAACCGCACCGCCTCCGATGTGCGCGCCGCCTTCTCCAAATATGACGGGGCGATGGGCGCGGACGGCTCGGTCTCCTTCATGTTCAACCGCGTGGGCTTGATTGCCTATCCGTCGAACGCCGGCACCGCCGACTCCATGCTGGAAGCGGCGATCGAAGCGGGCGCCGATGAATCCATCTCGGGCAGCGAGGGCCATGAGTTCCTCTGCCGCCCGGAGGATTTCGCCGCGGTGCGCGATGCGCTCGAAGCCAAACTGGGCGCGGCCCAATCGGCCAAGATCGTCTGGCGTCCGGGGAATACGGTTCCGGTCAGCGATGAAGAGGCCGCCGAGACGCTGACCAAGCTCCTGGACGTGCTCGACGACCATGACGATGTGCAGAACGTCTACGCCAATTACGAAATGAGCGAAGCGCTCATGGAGAAGCTGTCGGCGGCGTAACCCACCAAGAACAACCTCCCCCAACGCGGGGAGGTCGCACGGCGCAGCCGGGCGGGTGGGGGGCTGTTCACATCACCGTTGCACCATACAGCACGGATGGCCGACACTGACGCGGGCGATTCTCTGAAGGTTGCGCGCGCCGTGATCACCATCCGCATTGCCGGCTTTGATCCTGGCCTCTCGCGCACCGGCTGGGGCGTGATAGCGATGTCGGGCGCGAAGCTCACCCATGTCGCAAACGGCGTGATCGTCACCACCACGGCGCTTTCACTCGGCGAACGGTTGGCCGTGCTGCATGCGGGCATTCGCGCCGTGCTGACGGAGCACACGCCCGACGCGGTCGCGGTGGAACAGGCCTTCGTCGCCAAGGACCCGCTGGCGGCGTTGAAGATCGGCCATGCGCGCGCCATCGCGTTGCTGGCGGCGGCGGAAGCCGGGCTCGAGATCGGGGAATATTCGCCCAACCACATCAAGAAATCCGTTGTCGGTGTCGGCCATGCCGACAAGGCACAGGTGCAGGCGATGGTGAAGCGCCTGCTTCCGACCGCGCGTTTTACAGCCGCCGATGCGGCGGACGCGCTTGCTTGCGCCATCGCGCACGCCCATCTCGCGGGGACCCGCGCGCGCGTGATCGCGGCGCTTGCGCAATGATCGGGAAATTGACAGGCCGGGTGGATTTCATCGGCGCCGACCACGCCATCATCGACGTCAACGGCGTCGGCTATGTCGTCCATTGCGCGGCCGCGACACTGGCGCGGCTGACGGCCGGCGCCAATGCCAGCCTCGCCGTCGAAACCAAAGTCTCGGACGACGCGATCCGGCTTTACGGCTTCCTCGCCAGCGAGGAGCGCGAATGGTTCCGCCTGTTGCAGACGGTGCAGGGCGTCGGCGCGCGCGTGGCGCTGTCGATTCTATCCGCGCTAAAAATCCCCGAGCTCGAACGTTCCATCGTGCTCGGCGACAAATCCGTGGTCGGCCGCGCCCAAGGCGTCGGCCCCAAGCTCGCGACGCGCATCGTCACGGAATTGAAGGACAAGGCGCCCGGCATGGCCTTGGCGCGCGGCGCCGATGCGGCGGAACGCGCCGGCCTTCAAGCGCCCCGGCCGACGGAATCGGAAGCTATCGGCGCCCTGGTGAAGCTGGGCTATTCTCAGATGGTGGCAAGCGAGGCGGTGGCGCGCGCCGGCGGCAATCTCGGCGAGGCTGCGCCGCTCGATGCGCTGTTGCGCGAAGCCTTGCGCCAATTGGCGCGGGTGTAGGGATTTAGATGGCGAGCCCAAAACCCAAAGCCAACGCTGCCAAAGAACCGGCCAAAGATCCCGACCGTTTGATCGCGCCGCAGAAGCGCGAGGACGACGATCTCGAATCCTCGCTGCGTCCGAAGCGGATGGCCGAATTCGTCGGGCAAGCGGGTGCGCGCGAGAACCTTTCCGTCTTCATCCAGGCCGCCAAAGCGCGCGGCGAGCCGCTCGATCATGTGCTGTTCTCCGGTCCGCCCGGTCTCGGCAAGACGACGCTGGCGCAGATCGTCGCCCGCGAGCTTGGCGTCGGCTTTCGCGCCACCTCAGGCCCCGTGCTGGTGCGGGCGGGCGATCTCGCGGCGCTGCTGACCAATCTCGAGCCGCGCGATGTGTTGTTCATCGATGAAATCCACCGGCTCAATCCGGCGGTCGAGGAAATCCTCTACCCCGCGATGGAGGATTACGAGCTCGATCTCATCATCGGCGAAGGCCCGTCGGCGCGTTCGGTCAAGATCGACCTTCAGCCCTTCACGCTGATCGGCGCGACCACGCGGTCGGGGCTTCTGACGACGCCGTTGCGCGACCGTTTCGGAATTCCGATCCGCCTCTCATTCTATGAAACCAAGGAGCTGATGCTGATCGTCGCGCGGGCGGCGCGCGTGCTCGGTCTGAAGCTGACCGAAGACGGCGCGCGCGAGATCGCACGGCGCTCGCGCGGCACGCCGCGCATCGCCGGGCGCCTCCTCAAGCGCGTGCGCGATTTCGCCGCCGTGGCGGGCCGCGTCGAAGTCGATCAGGCCGTCGCCGATGCGGCGCTGGCGCGGTTGGAAGTCGATACACGCGGGCTCGATGCCTTCGACCGGCGCTATCTCGCGCTGATCGCCGAAGGCTATAGCGGCGGTCCCGTCGGCATCGAGACGATTGCGGCCGCGCTCGGCGAGCCGCGCGACGCCATCGAGGAAATCGTCGAGCCCTATCTGATCCAGCAGAGTTTCGTGCAGCGCACACCGCGCGGACGCTGCTTGACGGGGCAGGCCTATGCGCATCTCGGCCTTCCTGCCCCGAACGTTCCGCCGTTTCAGCCGCCTTTGTTTGAAGCCCCGGAGGATTGAGCGCGGCGATGCCCGATTCCGCGCACGCTCCCGCTTCCGGCTGGTTCGAGGATCGCGCCTTCTTCTTTCCGTTGCGCGTCTATTACGAGGACACGGATTTTTCCGGCATCGTCTATCACGCCAATTATCTGCGTTTCATGGAGCGCGGGCGTTCCGAATTCCTCCGCGCCACCGAAATCTCGCATCAGGCCATGCTGGCCCTGGACGAGAAGCTGGCATGGGCGGTGCGCCGCATGCGCATCGACTACCGCAAGCCCGCCCGCGTCGAGGAAGCGCTCACCATCCGCACGCGTGTGATCGAGGTGACGGCGGCCCGCATGCGCCTTGCCCAGGAGGTCCGGCGCGAGACGGAAATCCTCGTCGCTGCCGAGGTCGAAGCCTGCCTCATTACGCTTGACGGACGGCCTCGCCGCGTGCCCGATGCGGTGCGTAAAATATTGCTTTCCTATCTCGAAACCTAACATCCCGAACACCGCAACTAAGGAGGAGAACATGCGTAAACTCACTATGGCCTCAATCACCGCTCTGTGTCTCGCCGCATCGCCGGCATTCTCGCTGTCGGACAAGCCCTACATCACCGTCGCCGATGTCGACTTCCCCGGCCTGTTGCCGCCGCCGCCGACCGAAAGCTCGATGGCCGGCAAGCTCGATCTCCAGGCCATTCTCGACATGCAGAAGACGATGAATCCGGCGCGCGAGGCGGCGATCCAGCGCGATCTGCCGCAGGACGTCTATACGATCGCAGGGTCGGTGTTCGGTCCCGGCTTCACCAAGGAGAAATTCCCGCTGACGGGCGCCTTCATCGACAAGGTGGTGAAGGATGGCGGCGTCGGCGTCGGCCCGATCAAGCAGAAATACAAGAAGCTGCGCCCCTTCCAGTTCAGCAAGGACGTCAAGTCGGCGGCGAATGTCGCCACGGCGACGGGACCGACCTATCCAAGCGGCCACAGCTCGACAGCCTTCGAGGTCGCGCTCGTCCTCGGCATGATGGTGCCCGAGAAGCGCGATGCGCTTTACGAGCGCGGCTGGGAATACACGCTCAACCGTGTCGCCAGCGGCGCCGCCTATCCCTCCGACGCCGAGGGCGGCCACATCGCGGCCAGCCTCGCCATTGCCGGGATGCTGAAGAACCCGGAGTTCCGCACCGACTTCGAATCAGTGAAAGCGGAACTGCGCAAAGGGCTCGGTCTGCCGTCTTAAGCGTTAAGGGTGCTGACGTTTCGCGCCGGCGCGGGTGCCCATCGAGGGCCCCTCGCCGGCGCTTTATTACCCCATCAAACGCTTGGTTTGACGGGCTTTCTTGGAAAGCCGGAAGGCGAATAACCATGCGAGTCAAAATTCAGCCATCTTTGAATGTGTTGGTTAGACTGTGGCGGCCATATAAATGGGCTCGCGAGGAGATGGCCGGTTTGTCGGTCAGCGGCCGAGCGCACGGCAATCGGAACAGAGGCTTGTCCATGGCGTTCTTGCGTCTTGCCTTAGCGGGCATGGTTGCGCTCACCCTCACCCTTTCCTGGGATGCGGGCGCGCATTCGGCGTTTGCCCAGCTTCAACCGGCGCCCGCGCCGAGCAATGGAGCGCCGCCGACGGCAGCCCCGACCGGCGCCGCCGCCGAATCCGCGCCTCTGGCCGCGCCCTCCGGCGCCATCGCGGTCGAGCAAGTCGGTCCCCAAACGCAATCCGACACCGCTCTGCTCTTCACGCCGGTCGGCCTCTTCATGCGGGCCGATCTCGTCGTCAAATCCGTGCTCATTCTCTTGGTGCTCGCCTCCTTCTGGTCGTGGGTGCTGATCATCGACAAATGGATCGCGCTGGGTTCGCTGAAGCGCAAATCGCGGCGCTTCGAAAAAGCGTTCTGGTCGGGCCGCTCGATCGAAGAGCTCTATGCCCAACATTCCCAAAAAATCGACCAGCCCTTCACGGCGGTGTTCGTCGCGGCGCTGCGCGAATGGAAGCGGAGCTTCGAAGGCGGCGCGGTGCGCGACACCGCGCTCGCGGGCGTCAAAGAGCGCGTCGAGAAAGCGATGAGCGTCTCCATCCAGCGCGAGGTCGAGAAGATCGAGCGGGGCTTGGGTTATCTCGCCACCGTCGGTTCGACGGCGCCCTTTGTCGGGCTGTTCGGCACCGTGTGGGGCATCATGAATTCGTTCCAGTCCATCGCCGCGCGTCAGGACACGACGCTCGCGGTGGTAGCGCCGGGCATCGCCGAAGCGCTGTTCGCCACCGCGCTGGGCCTCCTTGCCGCGATTCCCGCCGTCGTCGCCTATAACCGCTTCGTCGCCGAGGTCGGGCGCTACGCCATAAGGCTCGAATCCTTCGCCGACGAATTCTCCGCCTTCCTCTCCCGCCAGCTCGACGAGAAGAGGCGCTGATGGCCGTTTCGCTCGGTGGCGGGAATGGACGGCGCGGCAGCAGGAGCAGCCGCTACGGACGCCCGATGTCGGAGATCAACGTCACGCCTTTCGTCGACGTGATGCTGGTGCTGCTGATCGTGTTCATGGTGACGGCGCCGCTGCTCACCGTCGGCGTCGCCGTCGATCTGCCGCAGACACGCGCCCGCTCGCTCGGTGACGACCGGGAACCTTTGGCCGTCACCATCGACAAGGATGGACAGGTGTTCCTGCAGAACACGCTCATCGCCGAGGAGGAGCTCGTGCCCAAGCTCGAGGCGATTTCTGGCAATGGTTACAACCAGCGCATTTTCGTGCGCGGCGACAGGACGGTGGGCTACGGCAAGGTGATGGAGGTCATGGGCCTTCTCAACGCCGCCGGTTTCACGCGGATCGGTCTGGTGACCGATTCCTTGCGGCCGCCGCCCCAGCAGTGACGGCCAAAGAGACAGGATGTTGAAACGAAGCATCATAGGCTCGGGGCTGTTTCACGTGGTCGTCATCGTGACCGCGAGCGTGGCATGGCCGGTGTCCTATGAGCCGGCCGAGGAAAGCCCGCCGGTGGTTCCCATCGAGCTCGTCACCATCGCCGATATCAGCAACATCGCCGCCCAGGAGCGCGAGCAGCCCCGGCCCGACGCGATGGCGGAAGTGACCCCGCCGCCGGCGCAGGAAATGGCCGTTCTCGTGCCCCCGCCCGAACCGGTCGAGATGGAGCCGGCGCCGCTGGAGCCCAAGCCCGAGCCGCCCAAACCCGCGACCGCCCAATCCACCGCGCCCGCCAATCCGGCGGTGCCGCGCCGCCGCCCCGAGCCGCCCAAGCAGAATTTCGACGTCGATTCGGTGCTGGCGCTGCTCGACAAGCGCGCCAACCGGCCGCCACCGCAGGCCAATGCGAAAACCGCCGAACAGACGATCAGAGGCATCGGGGCGCAGAACGCTTTCACCCTCGACATCCAGGACGCGCTGCTCGCCCAGATGCGCGAATGCTGGAACGTTCCCGTGGGCGCGCCGAAACCGGAAGAACTGATCGTGCAGGTGCGCGTTTTTCTAGCGCCCGACGGCCGTCTCGCGCAGCCGCCGGCGCTTGAACCCGCGTCGCGCGCAGCTGCCGCCTCCAACCCGTATATGCGGACGGCGGCGGAAGCCGCGTTGCGGGCCGTCAGTGTTTGCGAACCCTATAGACGCCTGCCCCGGGAACGATATGAAGCATGGCGCGAGATCGTGATGACCTTCGATCCCGGCAAGATGATAGGCCGCTAGGAGAGTGTGACCCATGAGCGCAATGTCCAAACGACCGCTTCTCTTTCTTCTGGCCGCGCTGGCGGCCGCTTTTGTGACGCCGGCTTCGGCCGCGCTGCAAATCCGCGTCGATCAGGGCGTCACCGAGCCCATTCCGATCGCCATTCCCGATTTCATCGGCGGCAGCACGGTCGGCCGCGACATCGCCCAAGTCATCCGCGGCGATCTGGAGCGCTCCGGACTGTTTTCGCCGTTGCCTCCCACCTCCTTCATCGAGCGGGTTGCCGACATCAACGTGCCGCCGCGCTTCGGCGATTGGCGCACCATCCAGGCTCAAGGTCTCGTCACCGGCCAAGCCATCGCGCAACCGGACGGACGCATCCGCGTCGACTTTCGCCTGTGGGATATTTTCGGCGAGAGCCAGATGGTCGGCCTGCAATACTCCACCACGCCGGAGAATTGGCGCCGCATCGCCCATCTGATCTCCGATTCGATCTATGAGCGCATCACAGGCGAGAAGGGTTATTTTGACACCCGCGTCGTCTTCATCGCGGAAAGCGGCCCCAAGCTGAATCGCCGCAAGCGTCTGGCCGTGATGGATCAGGACGGCGCCAACCCGGTCTTCCTGACCCAGGGCGACTATCTCGTGCTGACCCCGCGATTTAACCCTACCGCGCAAATGATCGCGTACATGTCGTACATTCAGGGTAGACCTCGGGTCTATCTGTTCGACCTTGAATCGGGACGTCAGGAGATGCTGGGTAATTTCCCCACCATGACCTTTTCCCCGCGCTTCTCGCCGGATGGAAAAAGCATCGTCATGGCGCTGGAAACGAACGGCAATTCGGACATTTATCTGATGGATCTGGCAACCCGGACGACCAAGCGGCTGACCAATGATCCGGGCATCGACACGGCGCCCTCCTTTTCACCCGACGGCAGGCAGATCACCTTCGAATCCAGCCGCGGCGGCGCCCAGCAGATCTATGTCATGAATGCCGACGGCTCGAATGTCCGCCGCATCAGCTTCGGTGCCGGGCGCAACGGCACCCCGGTCTGGAGTCCGCGCGGCGACCTCATCGCGTTTACCAAGATTTCCGATACATTCCATGTGGGTGTGATGCGTCCCGACGGTTCGGGCGAGCGCATGCTGACCACCGGCTGGCAGGACGAGGGTCCGACCTGGGCGCCCAATGGACGCGTCATCATGTTCACGCGTACGCTGGAGACGCGATCCGGGGGCGCCGGAGCCGGTTCGCAAATCTGGTCCATCGATATCACCGGACGCAACGAGAGGCGGGTACTGTCTCCCGGAGATGCGTCCGATCCAGCCTGGTCTCCCTTGATACAGTAGGGACCATCCCGTAATCTTATTACCTAATGGAGCGCCTTTTACTCGCGAAGGAATGGTTAGGGGGCATAAACCGAAATAGCGCATCGCCATTTAGAGGGGCGGTTTGCGCGGAATGGAGTGCACAAACATGAAAATTTCGACAGCTACAAAATTGGCGAGCATTTCGACGGTTCTTCTTCTCGTGGCCTGCGCCGAGAGGATGATGCCTGCGCCGCCGCCGGCGCCTCCGCCGCCGCCGGCGCCGATGGCCGCTGCACCACCTCCTCCTCCGCCGCCGCCTGTGGCAGCGCCGCAGCCGCCGGGCATTCGGCCGGGCAGCCTCGAAGATTTCCGCGTCAATGTCGGCGATCGCGTTCTGTATGATTTCGACAGAGCCGATCTCGACGATGCCGACCGCGCCACCCTGCAGAAGCAGGCCGCGTGGTTGCAGCGCTTCCCCGCCGTGACGCTCATCATCGAGGGTCATTGCGACGAGCGCGGCACGCGCGAATACAATCTCGCTCTGGGCGCTCGTCGCGCTCAGGCCGCGAAGGATTATCTGGCGAGCTTGGGCGTGGGCGCTGCCCGCGTCGAGACGATCTCGTACGGCAAGGAACGTCCGGTTTGCGTGGAATCGAACGATGCCTGCTGGGGCCAGAATCGCCGCGGCGTTTCGACGATCAAGAGCGGCGCGGTTTCTTAATCGCGACGGAAAATCATGAAACGGGGATCGGAAATTTGCTTTTCCGGTCCCCTTTTCTTTGGTTCCGCTGAAAACCGGCGCCGCATTTCGACCGTTTTTTCGTTTAGAATGACGAATCTCAACTGCACCGAACGAGGCAGGCGATGAGCCATCCGCCGATTGCAAAAACGGGTTTGCTTCTGACGGCGGGGCTCTGCCTCGCGCTTCTCATGCCGTTCCCCGTGAGCGCCCAGAGCGCCGCCGATTATCAGGCCCGCATCCAGCGCATGGAGCGCGATTTGCGCGATCTCCAGTCCGAGATGTTCCGCCGCAATCCGCCCGCCGCCCGCAACGGCCAGCCGGTGCCTCCCATCGTCGAAGTCGCGCCGGAACCGCCGCCGCCCGCGATGCCCGATCTCAATCCGATGATCCGGCGGATCGACGAGATCGAAAACGGCATCACGCGCCTGACCGGGCAGATGGAGGAATTGGGTCATCAGATCGACCTGATGAACCAGCGCACCGAGCGGTTGCAGAAGGATATGGAATATCAGGCCAAGCAGGCCGCCGATGCCGCCCGCGCCGCGCCGGTTCTGGTCCCCGGCGATACGCTGGCCTCGGTGCAGCCGCCGGCCGATGCGGGTGCGCCGGTTCTGCGCGGAGCCCCGCCCGCCGCTCTCGGCACACTCCCGCAAGGCGCCACGCTGCCGGCGCCGCAAGGCCCGCCCGCGCAGGCGTCGGCCGCCGATATGCGGCGCCAATTCGACGGCGCGATGAATCTGCTGTCCCGCGCCCAATATGAACAGGCGAGCGAAGCCTTCCGCAATTTCGCCGAGACCTATCCCGATGACGCCCGCGCCGGCGCGGCGCTGTATTGGACCGGCGACATCGCCTATTCTGTGATGAAGAATTACGAAGAAGGCGCGCGCACCTTCGCCGAACTTCTGAAGCGATATCCGACGACGGCGCGCGCACCCGAAAGCATGCTTAAGCTCGGTCTTTCCCTGTTCGAGCTTGGCCAAACCAGAGCAGGTTGCGAAACCCTTGCCGCGCTCCCCGCGAAATATCCCGATGCGAACGCGGCCCTCTCGAACCGGGCCCGCACCGAACGGCGCGAGCGCAATTGCCGCTGAAAATGATTTGCTGAAAACGCGTTTCGGCGCCGCGATGCGCGTGGCTGGTCTTGCGCCCGGCGCGAAGGTCGCGCTCGCCGTCTCCGGCGGCGGCGATTCCATCGCGCTGATGCATCTCTTCAAGGATTGGGGCGCGACGGGCGCAACCGTCCTCATCGTCGATCATGGCTTGCGCAAAGGTTCCGCGAAGGAAGCCGCCGAGGTTCGCCGATGGGCCAAGCTGGCGGGGTTCCCCGCTTTCGTGCTGACGGTCAAAGAGGCGCGACCACGCGACACCGGCATCGAAGAACAGGCGCGCAACGCACGTTATCGCCTGCTCGGCGCCTGGTGCCGCAAGGCTTGTGTCGAAAGCCTGCTTCTCGCCCACACGCGCGATGATCAGGCGGAGACGTTTCTCCTGCGTCTCGCCCGTGGCAGCGGCGTCGATGGCCTATCTTCCATGCGGGGAAAATCACCGCTGCCCATCCCCGCTTTTGCGGCGGTGACGCTCTATCGTCCGCTGCTCGGTATCGCCCGCTCCGAATTGCGCGACTATCTGAAAGTGCGCGGCATCGAATGGCTCGAAGACCCGATGAACGACGACCCGCGCTTTGCCCGCGTGCGGATGCGGAAATTGCTTCCCGTTTTGGCGGAAAGCGGCGTCTCGGTCTCACGCATCGCCGAAGCCGCCGAGCATCAGGCCCGCGCCCGCGAGGCGCTGGAGGGGGCCACCGAGGCCTTCCTGGCCGCCCATGCCCGTATGGGGCGGGGCGTCGCCTTCCTCGATCAAGCGGCGCTGCTGAACTTGCCGCCGGAGATCGCGTTGCGCGCGCTTTCGGCCATTCTCACCAGGATTTCGGGCGCGCCCTACCGGCCCCGCTTCGAGCGGCTGGAGAGCCTCTTTGCCGCGCTTAGGCAAGACGGCTTTGCCGCCCGCACGCTGGCCGGCTGCCGCATCGGCAAGGCGCCCAAGGCCAGGGGCGAATTCGGCCCCGCGACGCTGGAAATCCGGGCCGAGGCTCCCAGGGGCAAAACGGCTTCGCAGCACGCTCCAAGCGGCGTAAAGTCCCAGTCTGCCGATTTGGCGGAAAAATCGCCCCACAAAGGGCGCAATAGGGTGGCTATTTGGAACTCTTAACGGTTTTCTGACTGGCAAGTCGTTATGTAAATTCCTATCTGTTGAGGAATAAAGGCGACTTGCGCGTTATCCCCGGCAGGGCGCTCCCCAGGAGAGGTGGACGTGAACAATTTCCGTAATCTCGCGCTCTGGATCATCATCGCGCTCTTGCTGGTCGCGCTGTTCAATATTTTCCAGGGTCCGGTGCAGCGCCAGGGCCGCGCGCCCATCTCGTTCAGCGAGTTCAACAGCCAGATCGTCGCCGATCAGATCCGGTCGGTGAACATCGCGGGCAATCATGTCGAGGGCCAGTTCAAGAACGGCACCCAGTTCACCACCGACCTGCCCGAGGAGCACACCGGGCTGACCCAGCGCATGCTCGACCACGGCGTCGATGTGAAGGCGCGGGCCGAGGGCGACAACATCACGCTGCTGTCGGTGTTCATCAACTGGTTCCCGATGCTGCTGTTCGTGGCGGTGATGATCTTCCTGATGCGCCAGATGCAGGCGGGCGGCGGCAAGGCGATGGGCTTCGGTAAGAGCCGCGCCAAAATGCTGACCGAGCGGCAGGGCCGCGTCACCTTCGACGACGTCGCGGGCGTCGATGAGGCGAAGGAAGATCTGATCGAGATCGTCGATTTCCTGAAAGACCCGCAGAAATTCCAGAAGCTCGGCGGCCGCATTCCCAAGGGCGTGCTGCTGGTCGGTCCTCCCGGCACCGGCAAGACGCTGATCGCGCGCGCCGTCGCGGGCGAAGCCAATGTGCCGTTCTTCACGATCTCCGGCTCCGATTTCGTCGAGATGTTCGTCGGCGTTGGCGCAAGCCGCGTGCGCGACATGTTCGAGCAGGCCAAGAAGAACGCGCCCTGCATCATCTTCATCGATGAAATCGACGCGGTCGGCCGCCATCGCGGCGCCGGCCTCGGCGGTGGCAATGACGAGCGCGAGCAGACGCTGAACCAATTGCTGGTCGAGATGGACGGCTTCGAGGCCAATGAAGGCGTCATCCTGATCGCCGCCACCAACCGGCCCGACGTGCTCGATCCGGCGCTGCTGCGCCCCGGCCGTTTCGACCGCCAAGTGGTCGTGCCGAACCCCGACCTCTCGGGCCGCGAAAAGATTCTCAAAGTCCATATGCGCAAAGTCCCGCTCTCGCCGGACGTCGAACCCAAGGTGATCGCGCGCGGTACGCCGGGCTTCTCCGGCGCCGACCTCGCGAACCTTGTCAACGAAGCGGCCTTGCTGGCCGCGCGGCGCGGCAAGCGCGTCGTCGGGCGCTCCGAATTCGAGGACGCCAAGGACAAGGTGATGATGGGCTCCGAGCGGCGCACGCTCGCCATGACCGACGACGAGAAGAAGCTGACCGCTTATCACGAAGGCGGCCACGCGCTCGTGTCGATCAGCGTCATCGGCTCCGATCCGATCCACAAGGCGACCATCATCCCCCGCGGGCGCGCGCTCGGCATGGTGATGCGCCTTCCCGAACGCGACGCGCTTTCGCTGTCGCGCCAGAAGCTGAATGCCGATCTGGCCGTCGCCTTTGGCGGGCGCATCGCCGAGGAGCTGATCTTTGGCTACGACAAGGTGACGACCGGCGCGCAATCCGACATCGAAATGGCGACGCGCATGGCACGCGCGATGGTGACACGCTTCGGCATGTCCGACGAGCTCGGCCCCATCGCTTACGCGGAGAACCAGGAAGAGGTCTTCCTCGGCCATTCCGTTTCGCGCACGCAGAGCATTTCCGAAGCGACGGCGCAGAAGATCGATTCCGAAGTGCGCCGCATCATCGAAGAGACCTATCAGCGCGCCAAGGCGATCCTTATCGAGCGGATCGACGATCTGCACATCCTGGCGAAGGGCCTGCTCGAATACGAGACGCTGACCGGCGACGAGATCAAGGGCTTGCTCAAGGGCGTACGCCCCGTGCGCACGCCCTACGAGGATCCCTCGCCGGTTACGCAGACGCGCCCGGCGGCGACCGTGCCGACGGCCGGACGTCCGCGCAAAGATGGCGGCATCTCCATCGCGCCCGAACCGCAGCCCGGAACCTGATCCACTCTTTCCCTTCCCCCCGAGATGGGGGAAGGTGGCCGAAGGGCCGGAAGGGGGGCCTTCCATGCTACGTTTTCTTGCATTCGGATTTGCCTTCGTGGCGGCGTTGAGTCTCGCCGCCTGCGGCCAGAATGACGGCGGCGGCCCGGCTGAAACTGCCGTGTCCGCCGAGCACGCCAAAGCGGTCGCGATCATGCCCGCCTTTGTGCCGCTTTATCCCGACGCATCGGTCTATTCGAGCATCGGCAGCGAAGCGACAGGCACCGTGATCTTTTCCACCCAGGCGGACGGCGAGGCCGTCATCGCGTTCTATCGCGGCAAGGCGGAAGAAGCGGGCATGGAGGAAGCGCTTGACGAGGACGACGCCGACGTCGGCACCATGACGTTCAGCGCGCTGAAAGGCGAGGCGGGGATGAAAGTCATCGCCGCGCCGGGCACCGGCGTCACCAACGTCCAGCTCGTATGGCAGAGCCGGGCGCTCGGTCCATAGCGCGTTTCGTCAATGCTCCATCCCCTCATCTTCGGCATTCTCAACATCACGGCGGATTCGTTTTCCGACGGCGGCAAATATCTCGACCCCAAAGCGGCGCTGGCGCAAGGAAAGAAGCTGGTGGCGGATGGCGCGGACGCGCTCGACATTGGAGCGGCCTCTTCCAATCCGCGCTCGGCGGGCGTTGAGCCGGAAATCGAGATCGAACGTCTGACGCCCATCGTCCGTGCAGCGAAGAAAAACAAATGGCCGGTTTCGGTCGACAGCTTCTCCGCCGAGACGCAAAGTTGGGCGCTGAAGCAGGGCGTCGCCTATATCAACGACATCCAGGGCTTTGCCGATTCCGCGATGTACCCGAAGCTCGCGGCCTCGAATGCCAAGCTCATCGTCATGCACGCCGTGCAAGACAAGGGCAAAGCCCAAGCGATCGACACCGATCCCAACAGCATCATGGGCCGCATCGCCGATTTCTTCGAGACGCGGATCAATGCGCTGAGCGCGGCCGGCATCGGGCGCGAGCGGCTGATCCTCGATCCCGGCATGGGCCTTTTCGTCGGCACCAAATCCGAGGTTTCGCTGACCGTGCTGCGCCGCCTGCCGATGCTTAAATCGGCCTTCGGGCTGCCGGTGCTCGTTTCGGTCTCGCGCAAATCCTTCTTGAGAAAGCTGGTGGGGCGCGAGGTCGCGGAGATCGGCCCGGCAACGCTGGCGGCCGAGCTTTATGCGGCCCTCAACGGCGCCGACATCCTCCGGACCCACGAGCCCAAGCCCCTTCGCGACGCCTTAACGATTTGGTGCCATATTTCAGCAGGCCCCGCGGGCAAAACCTTCGGAAAACCTTGATGTTGGCTTGTTGTTCTTTGGTATACTGAGGATTGCCTGAGACGCTTCGCGGGCGAAACGAGGAAATATGACGCGCTCATTGTTCGGCACCGACGGCATTCGCGGCCGCGCCAACCGCTTTCCGATGACGCCGGAAGTCGCGCTCAAAGTCGGCATGTCGGCGGGGCGCATCTTCACCCGCGGCGACCATCGCCACCGCGTCGTGATCGGCAAGGACACGCGGCTCTCCGGCTATATGATCGAGTCGGCGCTGGTGTCTGGTTTCACCGCCGTCGGCATGGACGTGTTCCTGTTCGGCCCGCTGCCGACGCCCGCCGTCGCCATGCTGACGCGGAGCTTGCGCGCCGATCTTGGCGTGATGATCTCGGCCTCGCACAACGCCTTTACGGACAACGGCATCAAATTGTTCGGCCCCGACGGCCAGAAGCTTTCGGACGAGCGCGAGAACGAAATCGAAGCCCTGATGAAGAACGGCCTCGATGATGGCTTGGTCGAGCCGGCCAAGATCGGCCGCGCGCGCCGCATCGACGACGCCCAGGCGCGCTATATCGAATTCGCCAAGCGCACCTTCCCCAAGCATCTGAGACTCGAAGGCCTGCGCATCGTCATCGATTGCGCCAATGGTGCCGCCTATAAGGTCGCGCCCTCCGTATTGTGGGAATTGGGCGCCGACGTCTTCTCCATCGGCTGCGAGCCCAACGGCATGAACATCAATGACGATGTCGGCTCGACGTCGCCCGCCGCGATGGTCGCCAAGGTCAAGGAGACGCGCGCCGATTTCGGCATCGCGCTCGACGGCGACGCCGACCGCGTGGTGATGTGCGACGAGAATGGCCAGATCATCGACGGCGATCAGATTCTCGCGCTGATCGCGCGCTCCTGGACCAAGTCCGGCATCTTGAAAGGCGGCGGCGTGGTCGGCACGGTGATGTCGAATATAGGGCTCGAACGCTGGCTCGCCTCGCAGAATTTGAATCTGGTGCGCTCGCAGGTCGGCGACCGCTATGTGATCGAGAAGATGCGCGAAGGCGGCTTCAATGTCGGCGGCGAGCAATCCGGCCACATCATCTTCAGCGATTTCATCACCACCAGCGACGGGCTGATCGCGGCGCTTCAGGTGCTGGCGGTGCTGGCCGAGGAACATCGTCCCGTGAGCGAGGCCGCGCATATCTTCGAGCCCGCGCCGCAGATATTGGTGAATGTGCGTTACAAGAACGGTTCGCCCCTCACCAACGACAAAGTATTGTCGGCCATCCAATTGTGCGAGGCGCGGCTGAACGGAAGCGGCCGCCTGCTGGTGCGCAAATCGGGCACCGAACCCGTCATCCGCGTGATGGGCGAGGGCGAGGACGAGAAGCTGGTGCGCGAAGTGGTGCGCGAAGTCGTGGAGTTGATCCGCGCCGCCGCCGCCTGATGAATCGCCGGACATAGACCGATGACTCAAATCGCCCGCGTTCTTATCATCGCGGGTTCGGATTCGGGCGGCGGCGCGGGCATCCAGGCCGACATCAAGACCGCGACCGTGCTCGGCGCCTATGCGATGACGGCGATCACCGCGGTCACCGTGCAGGACACCACCGGCGTCCACGCCTTCCACACGGTTCCGCCGGACATCGTCGCCGGCCAGATTCGCGTCGTGCTCTCCGACATCGGAGCCGATGCGATCAAGACGGGCATGATGGCCTCCGCCGAAATCGTGGAGACCGTTGTGGGCGCGCTGGCGTCCTATGCCGCCATCCCGCTCGTCGTCGATACGGTGATGATCGCCAAGGGCGGCTCGTCGCTGGTCGATGATTCCGGCGTCGAGGCGATGAAGCGCCTGCTCATCCCGCGCGCCACGCTCATCACGCCCAATGCGCCGGAAGCCGCGCGCCTGACCGGGCTAGAAGTGGAGACGCAAGACGATCTGGTGCGGGCCGGGAAGAAACTGATGGAGCAGGGTGCCCGCGCGGTCCTCGTCAAAGGCGGGCATCTTGCGGGCGATCACGTCACCGACGTGCTGGTCGATTCCACCGGCGTGCATCTGTTCCGCACGCGCCGGATCGAAACCACCTCCACCCACGGCACGGGTTGCACGCTGGCCACGGCAATCGCCGCCGGCCTTGCGCAAGGTTTGTCGCTCGAAGATGCGGTCGCGCGCGCCCGCAATTATTTGCAGGACGCGTTGCGCGGCGGCCTGGCTCTCGGGCGCGGCACCGGCCCGCTCAACCACATGCACGCGATCCCGCCTTACGAGGCGTAAGACCCTTCCTGGAATATTCGCAATCGGTGTATTCTCGATTGGCTTCCTATATGCCCTGGCGTCATCAACGATAGAGGCCATTATGAAGACGATCACGAAGGCCCTCGCAATGAGCATGGCGGTGGCAACTGTGACATTGCTCTCCGCCACTGGCGCGACAGGGGCTGCGACGGAAGACGAGGTGAAGGCGCTCTTTGGTAAGTTCGTGGTAGCCCAGAACGCTCACGACCTAAAAGCGGTCGGTGAGATACTTCAGAGCTCGCCTCAGTTCTTGTGGATTACTCGCGGTACGCAGTATTGGGGGCGAGATGCAGCACTGAAGCGTTTCGGGGAATATTATCAAGGTACATGGATCCTTGAGCCTAAGGTCGACGAAATCAAAATCACGGAGTTATCACCCGGTGTCGCGCAGCTCGTTGCGCCCACTGTGTTCAGGATTGCTCCGCCTGGCCAAACTGCTCAGCCCGCCCTTTTTCTCTTGAACCACATTTATGTAAAGACAGCCGAAGAGTGGAAGCTGGCGAGCATCTTTCCCATTTTGGTGCCTTAACCGATAGAAGCGCGAACTCAGCGGGTTCACCGCACCGGCAAAGGCTGCGCCGGGGCTTCGCCGGTCCCGAGCACATATTTGCCGTGCGGTTGGCGGTTCTCCGCGGCGATGGCGCGGAACACGCGCGCCAGCTTCTCGAAGCTCGACACGGTGCAGGTATTGCCCCAGCCATTGTCGGTGCTGAACGAGTCGATCAATCCTTGGCTGACGAATTTGCGGCCCGCCTCCTCGCAGGGCATGCCGTATTCGTAAATCGCGTCGCTCTCGATCCGCACGAGATCGTAGACATAGGCCGAACCGCTGTTCTGCTGGGCGACGTAGGAATTGTCCCAGATGCTTTTGAGCAGGAACGGCTTCGCGTCGGGAATGAACGCGATATCGTCGATCTCATCGTAATGATCGCCGTTGCGGGTGACGGTGCCCGCCTCGCTGATGTCCCATTGGCGCAACTCGGTATTCCACTCATAGAGCCGGTAGCGGGTGCTGTTGCCCAAGGGGAAATCGGCCATGTTCGCGGCGATCAGCGGCTGGGCGCTCTCGTAGCAGCCGGCAAGCAGGCCCGCGAAGGCGAGCATCATGCAAGCGGCAAAGCGTTTTCTCATCGTCTTGCGCCTCGAAAGAACGAAGCGACTTTATCACCGATCCGGCCCGGTTTTGCGCGCCTCCCGGCAAAATGCTATCCTGGGCCTAAGCTAAATTTCGTTGCGGGGACTGTCAGCCTTATTCATTCGGTTCGGTGTCGAAGGGGATCCACCAATGTCATCTAAGACCATGGCCTATGCCGGCGGTTTGCTGATTTTGCCTGCCCTCTATGTGTTCTTCTATGCGATCCGCCTGCTGCCGGCCGGCCATGAACTTTCGGAATGGCTGCCGCGCTGGGACAGGGTCCTACTGGTCGTCACCATCATCGTCTTGGAACGGTTCATTTCATATCGCTACGCGATTTCCCAACGGGCTGTCCTGACCCGCGACCTCATCTCGACCGCGGTCAATTTCTGGGTCACGGGCGCCGTGACGATCTTCCTCCTTCTGCCCGCCTTGCAGTTTTTCCCGGAGCATTTCTTGGGCCGCGGGCGCTTCTTTGCCGCGCCCGAGCAATTGGGCCCGTTCTGGTTGCAGTTTCTTACGATCCTGCTGGTGATCAGTTTCGCGCGCTACTGGATTCACCGCTTGCAGCATGAGATCGATTTTCTGTGGGAGTTCCACTCCTATCATCACCGCACGACCGATCTGATCGCGCTGAATGCCGATGTCTCACACCCCATCGATTACGCCTTGCGCAATGTCGTCATCTTCATCGTGCTGGGTCTGATCGGCTTCGATCCGCTGGCGATGCTCCTCGCCGTGCCCGTGGCGCGCGTCAGCAATTTTTCGCATTGCGGCGCCGACATCAAAGGCGGCTATCTGAACTATGTGATCGTGACGCCGGAAGTGCATCGCTGGCATCATGCCGCCGAGATTCCCGAAGGCCATCGCTACGCCGTCAATTACGGCGTCGAGTTCATCTTCTGGGACATCCTGTTCCGGACGTTCCATTTGCCTCAAGAAAACGGCGAGTTCCTGCAACCGGCGCGCATCGGCCATACCGGCGGATTGCCGGACGAGCCCAGCTATCTGAAATTATTGCTGAAGCCATTGGGGCTGTACCGGCCGCTCGCCCGCTTCAAGCGGCCCGAAAAGCAGCAGCCGGCGGAGTAACCGGTCAGCGGTCCACGAAAGGATCGCGCACCAGGATCGTGTCTTCGCGCTCGGGGCTGGTGGAGAGCAGCGCCACCGGCGCGCCGATCAGTTCCTCGACGCGGCGGATATATTTGATCGCTGTGGCCGGCAAATCCACCCAGCTCCGCGCCCCGCGAGTCGATTCCTTCCAGCCTTCGATGGATTCGTAGATCGGAATGCAGCGCGCCTGTTCGGTCGCATCGGCAGGCAGGAAATCGATCTCACGGCCGTCGAGTCGGTATCCGGTGCACAGATTGATCGTCTTGAAACCGTCGAGCACGTCGAGCTTGGTCAGCGCGATGCCGTCGATGCCGCCGGTAATGACGGTCTGACGCACCAGCACCGCATCGAACCAGCCGCAGCGGCGCTTTCGCCCCGTCACCGTGCCGAATTCCGCGCCGACCTTGCCGATGCGCTCGCCGATTTCATCGGTGAGTTCGGTGGGGAAGGGGCCTTCGCCGACGCGCGTCGTATAGGCCTTGGCGATGCCGAGGACGAAGCCGATATCGCGCGGGCCGCAGCCCGATCCCGCCGCCGCTTGCCCCGCCACCGTGTTCGACGAGGTGACATAGGGATAGGTACCGTGATCGATGTCGAGCAGAACCGCCTGCGCGCCTTCGAACAGGATGCGCTTGCCCTGGCGGCGCACCTCGTCGAGCCGGCGCCACGCCGAGCCGGCGAAAGGCAGAATTTTCGGCGCGACCTCCTTGAGCAAGGCCAACAATTCCGCGCCGTCGAGTTCGGGAAGATTGCTCCCCCGCCGCAGCGTGTTGTGATGCGCCAGCAGCCGTTCGATTTTCTGCGGCAGGCTGACGAAATCCTTCAGGTCCACGACGCGCAAAGCGCGCCGCCCGACCTTGTCCTCGTAAGCGGGCCCGATGCCGCGCTTGGTGGTGCCGAGCGCCTGCACGCTGTTAGACGATTCACGCGCCACATCGAGCTCGCGATGCAAGGGAAGGATCAGCACCGCATTTTCGGCGACGATGAGATTGTCGGGCGTCACCGCCACGCCGAGCGCGCGCACGCGCGCGATCTCGTCGAGGAACGCCCACGGATCGACGACGACGCCGTTGCCGATGATCGCGAGCTTGCCGGGCCGCACCACGCCGGACGGCAGCAGCGATAGCTTATAGGTGACGCCGTCGATGACGAGCGTGTGGCCGGCATTGTGGCCGCCCTGGAAGCGCACCACGACGTCGGCGCGCGCCGACAGCCAGTCGACGATCTTGCCCTTGCCTTCGTCGCCCCATTGGGCGCCGATCACCGCAACATTGGCCATGCGATTCTCACGAAATCCCTGAAGAGACTATCTTAAAAGCGAAGCGCTTTCGCCTGCTTGACCAGAGGCAATTTGCGGATCTGGTCGAGCACCGCATCGGGCACCGGCTCATCCACCTGCACCAGCGCGATGGCGTCGGCGCCTGGCGCGCTGCGTCCCAAATTGAAATTCGCGATATTGACGCCCGCCTCGCCCAGCAACATGCCGAAGCGGCCGATGAAGCCCGGCTTGTCCTCGTTCGTGACATAGAGCATGTGCGGCGCGATTTCGGCTTCCATATCGATGTTCTTGACCTGGATCAGCCGGGGCCTGCCGTCGGAGAACACTGTGCCCGCGACCCCGCGAATCATGTCCGGCGTCGTGATCGAGAGCTTGATGTAGCCTTCATAGGCGCCTTCCTGGTCGCGGCGCACTTCGGAAATACGGATGCCGCGTTCCTTGGCGATCAGCGGCGCGTTGACCATGTTCACTTCGGAAAGCGCCGGCTTGAGCAGGCCGCAGAGGGCAGCCTGGGTCAGCGCGCGCGTGTTCAGCGCGGCAGCGCTTCCTTCATAGACGATCTCGACGGCGAGGATGCTGGTGTCGGTGAGCTGACCGGCAAAGGCGCCGAGCTTTTCCGCGAGCTGGATCCAGGGCCGCACCTTTTGCGCTTCCGCGCCCGAGATGGAAGGCATGTTGAGCGCGTTCGTCACCGCGCCGGAGAGGAGATAATCCGAAATCTGCTCCGCCACCTGAAGCGCGACGTTCTCCTGTGCTTCGATCGTCGAAGCGCCGAGATGCGGTGTCGCCACCACGCGCTCATTGCCGAACAGCGGATTGGCGTTGGCCGGCTCCTCCACGAAAACGTCGAAGGCGGCGCCCGCGAGCTGGCCGGAATCGAGCGCGGCCTTCACGGCGGCCTCATCGACGAGTCCACCGCGCGCGCAATTGATGAGGCGCGCGCCCTTCTTCATCTTGGCGATGGAGGCGGCGGAAATGATGTTTTTGGTCTCGGCCGTCAGCGGCGTATGCAGCGAAATAAAATCGGCGCGCGCGAAAAGCTCGTCGAGTTCGAGTTTCTCCAGCCCAAGATCGGCGGCGCGTTCGGGGCTGAGATAGGGATCGTAGGCGGCGACGCGCATCTTGAGGCCCCTGGCGCGGTCGGCCACGATGGACCCGATATTGCCGCAGCCGATCAGGCCGAGCGTCTTGCCGGAGAGCTCGACGCCGAGGAAGCGGTTCTTCTCCCATTTGCCGGCATGGGTGGAGGCGTTGGCGGCGGGAATGTCGCGCGCCAGCGCCATCATCAGCGCGATGGCGTGTTCGGCGGTGGTGATGGAATTGCCGAACGGCGTGTTCATCACGATGATGCCGGCCGCCGTCGCCGCCGGAATGTCGACATTGTCGACGCCGATGCCGGCGCGTCCGATGACTTTCATCTTCTTGGCGGCGCGCAGCACCTCCGCCGTCACCTTGGTGGCCGAGCGGATGGCGAGCCCGTCATAATCGCCGATGATCTTCAGGAGCTCGTCCTTGGAGAGGCCGGGTTTGGCATCGGCGTCCACGCCGCGCTCCTTGAAGATGGCGAGGGCGGCGGGCGACAATTTGTCGGCAATGAGGACTCGAGGGTTGGCGTCGGTCATGGCGTCAGTTCTTGCTCTCGCTTGCGTAGAACGGGGGTGTTTCCAGAAGCGCGCGCGCGACGCCTTCCGGATTGGCGCGGTTGAGCGGCATCATGTCGACCACGGTGCCGGCATTGGCGGCTTTCAGCACATTGCCGATTTCCTTGGACACGCCGGGCCAATCGTCGGCGACTTCGACTCCGATCAGAGGATGCGGATAATCGTTGTCGTTGTACGAGATGGTGAGGAGATGGGCGGCCAACACGTTCGGGTTTCGCGCGAACATCGTCTTGAGCGCCTTCACCAGCACATGCGGATAGGGCGACGGGTGGCTGAGCTTTACGCGCGTTCCTTCCTCAGGCACGGCGCCTTCCGTGGGCAGCGGCGGGTTGAGGAGGTAGTCGATCTCGTCGGGCATTAAGGGCTTGCCGAGCTCGTCGCCCGCATTGAGCATGAAATGCGCGCCTTTCGTGGCCAGGAACAATTGGCGCGCCGGAATCCGAAAATACGATGCGGGCTCGCCGGCGAACGTCTCCAGCCGTTTCATCGACGTGAAGATCAGATGATAGGAATGACCGTCATGCTCGATGCCGGCGAGACGAAGCTGGGCGCCCGGTGGAATCCCTTCCTGTTTCGTCCCGGCCGCATCGACGACATCGCCGATGACGAAGAGCTCCGCTTCCATCAGCAGGCGATAGAATTCGGGCCGTGCGTCTTCCTCGGTCTGCGCCCGCAGAAGCGCGCGTTCGAGATCGTTTTCGGGAGAACTCATGGCGCGGCTTTCGTTTGCGCGAAGGCCCAATCGAGCCAGGGCGTCAGCGCTTCGATTTCGGCGGTCTCGACGGTGGCGCCGCACCAGATGCGCAGGCCCGGCGGCGCCGCACGGTAGCCGCCAATGTCGAAGGCGACGCCTTCCTTTTCGAGAATGTTGGCGATCTTCGCCGCCGCCGCTGCGGCCTGGTCCTTGTCGAGCGCGGTGAACCAGGGATCGACGATCTTCAGGCACACGCTGGTGTTGGAACGCGTCTTCTCGTCGGTAGCGAGGAAGTCCACCCATTCGGTCTTCTTCACCCAGGCTGCCAGCGCCGCCAGATTGGCGTCGGCACGCGCGATCAGTTTGGTGAGGCCGCCGATGTTTTCTGCCCATTTCAGCGCGTCGAGATAATCTTCGACCGCCAGCATCGACGGCGTGTTGATGGTGGCGCCCTCGAAAATCCCTTCGTCGAGCTTTTTGTCCTTGGTCATGCGGAAAAGTTTCGGCATCGGCCAGGCGGGTTCATAGGATTGCAGGCGGGCGACCGCGCGCGGGGAAAGCACCAGCATGCCGTGCGCGCCTTCGCTGCCCAGCGCCTTCTGCCAGGAGAAGGTGGCGACATCGAGCTTGGGCCAATCCAATCTTTGCGCGAAGGCCGCCGAGGTGGCGTCGCAAATGGTCAGGCCTTCGCGATCCGCTGCGATCCAATCGCCATTGGGCACGCGCACGCCCGAGGTCGTGCCGTTCCACAGAAAGACGATGTCGTGCGCCGGGTTCGCCTGTTTGAGATCGGGCAGCGCGCCATAACCGGCCTTGATGATGCGGGTATCTTTCAGCTTCAGCTGTTTCGCCACATCGGCAACCCAATCCTCGCCGAAGCTTTCCCAGGCGAGGATATCGACGGGACGCGGCCCCAGCAGCGACCACAGCGCCATCTCGACGGCGCCGGTGTCGGAGCCCGCGACGATGCCGATGCGATAATTCGCCGGCACGCCCAGCACGGAGCGCGTGCGGTCGATCGCTTCCTTGAGTTTGGCTTTGCCGGGCTTGGAGCGGTGCGAACGCCCCAGCACCGCATCGCTTAAGACTTCGCGCGTCCAACCCGGCCGTTTGGCGCAGGGTCCGGACGAAAAAAAAGGCCGTGCGGGGCGCACGGCCGGCCTATTCCCGGTCATGTTTCATTCCTTCCAGAATGACAGCGCTCCGTTGGGGGAGCGTGGCCCGGGGCGTCTTTAGCTTTTTTGGCCCGCCCGCGTCAACCGCGCGGGGGCAAAAAGCTAAATAACCAATCCTTGTCAGACTGTTTCTTGAGTAGATCTCTTACTCCCGCCTTGACGCGCTTTCCCTTCCGATGCGCTTCGCATGAGCCCACAATCCATAAGAAGTGATCTATCTCTCTTACCGAAGACCGAATCGAGTTTGCAGTCTGAAACCGGTCGAAATTCGAACAGAAATTCAAATAACGCGCAGTTCCATCTTCGAGAGGCACATATTTCTTTCCAAGCAAGAATACGAGAGCTTCGCGGGCTCGAGAGTCGTAAATAGGTAGATTTTGATCGATAAAGAAATGACAGTATTTCGATGCAAAACTTGTTTCCATGCGTTTGCATGCGGAAGCGATTTTATCGACGAGAAGGCGATCGCGTCGCGTCGATTTCAGGACAATTGACATCTGAAGCGCCGTGTCAGGCAGGTCACGAACATTCGTAGAATAAAAATAGTTGATCATCGTGCTTTTTAGAATGCACGAAGTCTGATCGTGCTCAGGGAAAATTTTTCCCTAATTCACGCATCGCATTATTGACCATGGCCCAATCGGCTACGGCGTCGTGGAGTTGGCAAATGCGCTTGATCGATGCGGTTGTCAGTTTTTTCATGCAGCAGCCTCCATTATTAGACGCAAACTATCGTCTGACATGATCATGTTCTTCCAACACCATGTCATGGCCCGCTGTTGCGGGCCATGACATGGTAATTAGCGAAATCGAGAACGCCTTAATTCAGATATCGATCTCGCCGCGCAGATAAAGCGCGCAAGGCCCGGCCAGCGTCACGACGGCGCCACCATCCGTACACAGAAGATCGCCGCCGCGCGGGGATACCTGGAACGCGCGCAACTGCTTCTTTCCGAGCCGCTTCGCCCAGAACGGTGTCAACGTGCAATTCATCGAGCCCGTCACCGGGTCTTCCGGTACGCCCATTCCCGGCGCGAAGAAGCGCGCGACGTAATCATAGGGCGCGGCTCCTTGTCCCGTCGCCAGCAGCGCGCGGTAACCCTCGCGCGCCAGCACATCGCCGAGCGCAGGCGTCGGGTTCATCGCGCGAATCTCCGCCTCGCTCCAGACGGCAAGCGGCGCCTTGGTGCCGCCCGCACCCGTCGGCGCGAAGTGAATTTCCGACGGCGCCGCGACGCCCAACGCGTGCCCAAGCGCAGGCCCGAAGCCCTCGGGCGCTTGGAAGGCTTCCACGGTCCCCGCAGGCATCGCCATGCGGTTGCGTCCGTCGGCGGATTTTTCCACGACGAGCGTGCCGCTCCGTGTGGCGAAGCGCACAATATCGATCCGGGGCGCCAGCTCGGCGAACACAACCCAGGCGGACGCCAAAGTCGCATGCCCGCACAGCGGCACTTCGACGGTCGGCGTGAACCAGCGCAAATCGTAGAAACCCTCTTCGCGCTTCACGAAAAACGCCGTCTCGGCGAGATTGTTCTCTTCCGCCACGGCCTGCATGGTTATTTCGGGTAACCATTGTTCCAGCGGCACGATGGCGGCTGGGTTCCCGGCGAAGGGTTTTTCCGCGAACGCATCGACCTGCCAAAGTTTGAGCCGCATGGGATTCTCCTCGATACGAGCATTGGCCCGGGCCTGCGAGGCTGGCAAGAGCGTAAGGAGAGGGCCTATACTGCCCGAAGCGGTCCGGCCCAATGCCCCCCGGGCTCGCTTTCGCAAACCAGATCCAATCAGGAGATTACACGTGAAGAAATTTCACCTTCTCGGCGCCGCTGCGGCGGTTGCCATGCTGGCCTTGGCGTCGGCGGTTTCGGTGTCGGTAACGGCGCCGGCAGTCGCGGCGGCCGCGGCTGCGTCCAATGACGACACCATCCCCACCACCAACGGCAATCTCGTCATCCATCCCGTTCATCACGCCGGCGTGGTGTTCACCTGGAACGGCAAGCGCATCGTCGCCGACCCGACCACCTTCCCGCCGGGCCCGAACAGCGGCGCCGCGCTTTTCCGCGGGGCCACGCCGCCGGACCTGATCCTCATCACCCATGAGCATGGCGATCATTTCAGCGTGCCGACGCTGACCGAGCTCGCCGGCCCGAACACTGTCATCGTCGCGCCGCAAGCCGTCTACGGCATGCTGCCCCCGGCCTTGCAGGCGAAGACCAAGGTGATGAAGAACGGCGACAAGCAGACCCATGCCGGCGTCGAAGTCGAAGCGGTGGTCGAATACAACGTCACGCCGGACCGGCTGATGTTCCATCCCAAGGGCCGCGACAATGGCTATGTGATGAATCTGGGCGGCAAGCGCGTCTATCTCGCGGGCGACACGGAAGCGGCGCCCGAATTGATGACGCTGCCGAACATCGACATCGCCTTCATCCCGTTCAACCTGCCCTACACGATGACCGAGGAGCAGGCCGCCAATCTCGTCAAAGGCTTCAAGCCGAAGATGGTCTATCCCTATCATTTCGGCATGAGCGACGTGAACAAGTTCCGCACGCTCGTCGGCACCGCCAGCGAAGTGCGCGTTCGCAAATGGTACTGAGCTAGAGCGATCTGGCGTAAATAAAAACGGCCGCCCTCGAAAGAGAGCGGCCGTTTTCTTTTGCCGATTTGCTTGCGCTAATTCGCCAGGCGGTAGATCCGCTGGTCATAGGGCGTGCCCAGCCATTGTTGAATGGTCTGGCGATAGGTCT